>NZ_JBNPLL010000001.1:0-218327 GCF_050313455.1 Collinsella sp. SGI.180 | reverse complement strand
GGCCGATTTTTCGTTTGCCCAGATAAAACCTGCCAAAATAAACCTGTCCCTTTTTGGCAGGTAACCGATAGGAGGCTACGTGGACACATCGACGTCCTTGGGTAATCGCGAGCTCGCGGTGGCAAAGAAGCGTGCGCTCGATGCTGCCTATTTTAGGAAGGGTATCGCTGTCGCGGCGCTTTCGAGCTGCATGTATGCGCTGTACACGGCCTTTGTTACCGCCGGTCAGCTCTTTGGCGTTTGGGCCGGTTGGTTCGATGCATTTGCTCCCTCCGGCCTTTTGGCGGTATTCATCTTGCCCACGATCGCCTCGGGCGTCAATGACGTGCTGAGTGCCGTCTGGGCCACGTTTTTCACTGCCGGTCAGGGCAAACTCGCCGACCTAGGCCGCTGCATCGCCTCAAAGCCCGGCGTCATCGTTATCGCCGCCGCCTTCATTGGCGGGCCCATCGCTTCTGCCGCCTACGTTATCGCGCTTTCGCAGGCAGGCACGCTTGCCGTGCCCATCGCCGCGCTCAACCCCGCGATCGGTGCGGTGCTCGCCCGCGTGCTCTACCGACAGCCGCTTAGCCCCCGTGTCGTCACCGGCATCGTTGTCTGCGTGGTCGCCGGCGCCATGATCGGTAGCGCCGGCCTGAGCGGGCAGGCATCTTCCGGCGTGGCGCTTGGCCTGGGCCTGGCGCTGTTAGCCGCCCTGTGCTGGGGCGTCGAGGGATGCGTGGGCGGCCGCGCCACCTGCATGATCGATCCTCAGATCGCCATCAACATCCGTCAGCTTGTCTCGGGGGTCGGCAACCTGTGCTTGGTACTGCCGGTCCTAACCTTGGCATGCGGAGAGTCCCTTGGTCAGAGTTACGTCCTTGTCGCCCAAGCGCTCACCGACAAATCCTCCGTCGTGTTTTTCGCCTGCTCCGGTTTTGCCGCCTACTTTTCGTTTATGAGCTGGTATCGCGCCAACTCCATGTGCGGCACGGCGCTGGGCATGGCCATCAACGGCACCTATACCTTTACAGCGCCGCTGTTTACGTGGATTATCGTCGGCCTGGTCTTGGGCTTTGACGGCTACGCGCTTCCGTCCGTCGCATGGGTGGCGGCCGTCGTCAACCTCGTCGGCATTTGCCTGATTGCCGTGAATCCCCTCGACATGGTTAAAAAGGACGGTGATCGGGATGCTTCCGCTTAACTATGCCATGCTCGATTATTTTGTTTGCCATGACGAGGCTTGCGTCGACGATGTGATGGCCGATCTCGCGGCCGAGTATGCATCGTTTGCCGCCTTTGCAAGGCCGCGCATGCAGGAGGCGCTCATGACCGCGCACAAGAATGGCCTGATTGACGAGGCGCGCTTTGATTTGAATGCCGAAGGCGAGCTTCGCGTCTACTATCGGGCGAGCGCCGAGCAGCGCAAAGTTATCGGCGCTTATCTGGGCCGTAGCCACTAAAATAAAACGTCCCTTTTTGGCAGGTCGGTCGTAGTTATTACGTGGGGGATGAGGTCGAGCGTATAGCGTGCGTCCCGTTTGGCTAAAGTACAACTATCTGTGTTTAACTCGCCCAGTGCAGTGCGCTACGGGCGATGGCCAAAAAAGGAAAACCACATGGGATTCATGTCAAAGCTGCTGTCCTTTGGATCCGATAAGGACCTTAAGCGCTACTACAAGATCGTTGACCAGATCAACGGGCTTGAACCTCAGTTTGAGAAGATGACCGAGGAGGAGCTTCGCGGCCAGACCGATAAGTTCCGCGAGCGTTATGCTAACGGCGAGTCGCTTGACGACATGCTCCCCGAGGCCTTTGCCACCGTGCGCGAGGCTTCAAAGCGCATCACGGGCATGCGTCACTTTGACGTACAGCTCATCGGCGCCATGGCGCTGCACGAGGGTCATATCGCCGAGATGAAGACCGGCGAAGGCAAGACGCTCGTCTCCACCCTGGCCGGCTATCTTAACGCCATTGCCGGCAAGGGCGTGCATGTCGTTACCGTCAACGACTACCTGGCAAAGCGCGACTCCGAGTGGATGGGCCGCATCTACAAGTATTTGGGCATGACCGTCGGCCTGCTGCAGAACAACATGCCGCTCGAGCTTAAGCGCCCGGCCTACCAGGCCGATGTCACCTACGGCACCAACTCCGAGTTTGGCTTTGACTACCTGCGCGACAACATGGTCACCCGCCCCGAGCAGCGCGTCCAGCGCGGCCACAGCTACGCTATCGTCGACGAGGTCGACTCCATCCTGATCGACGAGGCCAGGACCCCGCTGATCATCTCGGGCGCCGGCACCAAGTCGGCCAGCACCTACAAGGACTTCGCGCGCGCCGTGCGCGGGCTGGAGCGCGGCGAGGACGTGTCGCACGATATGCTCACCGCCACCGAGGACGTGGAGCCCACGGGCGACTACGTCATGGACGAGGCCAAGCACACCATTGCCGCCACCGAGCGCGGCCTCAAGAAGATCGAGCGCCGCCTGGGTATCGAGGACATCTACGCCGACCTTTCGGGCCAGCTGGTCAACCACCTGCAGCAGGCGTTGAAGGCCCAATACATGTTCCACCGCGACAAGCAGTACGTCGTTACCAACGGCGAGGTCAAGATTGTCGATGAGTTCACCGGCCGCATCATGGAGGGCCGTCGCTACTCCGAGGGCCTGCATCAGGCCATCGAGGCCAAAGAGGGCGTGCTCGTGCGCGAGGAAAACCAGACCCTTGCCACCATCACCCTGCAGAATTACTTCCGTCTGTATGACAAGCTCTCCGGCATGACCGGTACGGCGCTTACCGAGGATGCCGAGTTCCGCGAGATCTACAAGCTGCCCGTCGAGGTCATCCCCTCCAACAAGCCCGTGCAGCGTGTCGATCACGAGGACCTGGTCTACCGCACCATCCAGGCCAAGTACAACGCCGTTGCCGATGATGTCGAGCAACGTCACGCCAAGGGCCAGCCGGTCCTGGTCGGTACCGTCTCCATCGAGAGTTCCGAGAAGCTGTCGGCAGCCCTTACCAAGCGCGGCATCGCACACGAGGTCCTCAACGCAAAGCACCACGAGCGCGAGGCTCATATCGTTGCCCAGGCCGGTCGTTACGGCGCCGTGACCATCGCCACCAACATGGCCGGTCGTGGTACGGACATCTTGCTGGGCGGCAACCCCGACGAGCTGGTGCGCGAGCGCCTGGAGTACGAGGGCCTGACCATGGAGGACGTGACGCCCGAGCAGCTCGAGCAGTTTAACGCCGAGGCCAAGGAGACCTGCAAGGCCGAGCGCGAGCGCGTGCTTGCCGCCGGCGGCCTGACCGTCATCGGTACCGAGCGCCATGAGTCCCGTCGTATCGACAATCAGCTGCGTGGCCGTTCTGGCCGTCAGGGCGATCCGGGCGAGACCCAGTTCTACCTGTCGCTCGAGGACGATCTGATGCGCCTGTTCGGTGGCGACAAGATGGACCGCGTCTCCAAGATGATGGTCACGGCAGAAATGGGCGACGACATGCCCATCCAGCACAAGATCATCTCCAAGGCCGTCGAGAGCGCCCAGCACAAGGTCGAGAGCATCAACTTCTCCATGCGCAAGAGCGTTCTTGAGTACGACGACGTGATGAACAAGCAGCGCCAGGTTATCTACGCCGAGCGCAACAAGATTCTGGATGGTAAGGACCTGACCGACCACATCACCGAGGTCATGCACGACACCGTGTACCGCTGCGTGCAGGAGTTTTGCACTAAGGACAGCCACGACGGCGAGCGCGACCTCGATGGCCTGCGCAAGTGGGTCGTGGAGCTGACCGGCCATATCGATACGCCCAAGTTCCCCGACGAGGATTACGAGGCCCTTGCTGCCGATGTCCTAGCCTACGTCGAGAAGTGCTACAACATGAAGGCCGAGCGCTTGGGCGAGGACCTCATGCGCGAGCTCAATACTCAGGTTATGTTGCGCGTCATCGATACCCGCTGGATGAACTACCTGCAGGAGATGGACTACCTCAAGACCGGTATCGGCCTGCGCGGCTTTGGTCAGCGCGACCCGCTGGTCGAGTACAAGACTGAGGCCTATGGTGCCTTCCAGATGCTCGTTGACACCATGTACGAGGATTACCTGCGCACCGTCCTGCGCATCGAGATCAAGGCCGCCCCGCACGCTGTGGAGCGCAAGGAGGACCCCGCGCTCGAGGGTGCGCGCTTCTCCGGCCCCGCCGACGTCGATGGCGACAACGGCAACTCGGTCCTGCGCAAGGAGGCACGGGCACAGGCTCGCACGGCCGTCCAGGGCGGACCGGCAGCTGTCAACAACGGCGCTAAGGTGACCACCTACCGCAAGTCCGAGAGCGACGACCCGTATGTCAACGTGGGCCGCAACGAACCGTGCCCTTGCGGCAGCGGCAAGAAGTTCAAGCACTGCCACGGCAGGAATCGTTAATGGCCGAGGCTTTAGAAGTAACGCCCGCCGAGCTGGACGCGTTTGCGGACCGGCTCGGCGAGGTTGAGTCGTATCTCCATTTGGACGAGAAGCGCACCCACGTGACCGAGCTTGAGGCCAAGAGCGTCGCTCCCGGCTTTTGGGACGACGCCGATGCCGCTCGCGCCACGATGGAAGAGATTGCGCGCGCCAAGGAGGATATTGCCGCCGTGGATACCGCGCGCGGCGAGCTCTCCGATGCCCGCGCGGCGCTGGAACTTGCCGAGGAAATGGGCGATGACCCCGATGCCGCTGCACTGCGTGAGGAGGCTGCCGCCACGGCTGATCGTCTGGCGCGCGCCATCGACGAGCTCGAACTTTCGAGCTGGTTTACCGGCGAGTTCGATCACGGTGACGCGATTGTGACCATCAAGCCCGGACAGGGCGGCTTGGAGGCGCAGGACTGGACCTTCATGCTCTTTAAGATGTACATGAAGTACTGCCAGCGCCGCGGCTGGAAGGTCACCATCAACGATTGCCCCGCTGCCGAGGTCATTGGCATTGATCGCGCGACCTTTACCGTTGAGGGCAAGGATGCCTTCGGTATGCTTCGTGCCGAGGCCGGCGTTCACCGTTTGGTGCGCATTAGCCCCACCGATGACAAGAAGCGTCGACAGACTACGTTTGCCGGCGTCGAGGTCATTCCGGTGCTGCCCGACGATATCGATATCGAGATCAACCCCGACGATATCCGCGTCGACGTGTACCACGCAAGCGGCCCGGGCGGCCAGGGCGTCAACACCACCGACTCCGCCGTGCGCGTGACGCATTTTCCCAGCGGCATTGTAGTGACCTGCCAAAATGAGCGCAGCCAGATTCAGAACAAGGCCGCGTGTATGCAGATTCTCAAGGCCCGCCTGTACGAGATTGAGCTCGAGAAGCGCGCCGAGGCGCTCGACGAGATCCGCGGTCCCAAGACCACGATTGGCTTTGGCAACCAGATCCGCAGCTACGTGCTCTATCCGTATCAGATGGTCAAGGACCTGCGCTCGGGCGTGGAGACCAGCAACGTCGACGCCGTTCTCGACGATGGCGACTTGGATCCGTTTGTGATCGGCTACCATCGCTGGGCTACCGGCAATGCTGATGCGGAGTCTCCGTCCGCTTAAGCCCCGGGTGAGTCACGGACCGACACTAAACTCTGGACAGGCGGTTTTATATCCAGAGCAAACCCGCCGCGGGGTGGTTTTTCCTCGGCGAATCGGTAGAATCAAATACGGTAAGAAGTTCAAAGCGCACCCAATGGGGTGCGCTTTTTTGAGGGAGGTAGCATGGCATATCGTCTGGATATTAAGCGCATTCTTTCAATGAACTTCTTCCACGATCTACCCCAGATCATGCTTGGGTGCGCTTTGGCGGCCATCGCGACCGACCTGTTTTTGATTCCCAACGGTCTTGCCGCCGGTGGCGTTACGGGCCTTGCGACTATTATCCAGGCGGTCGGTGCCGCGCGGGGCGTGTCGCTGCCCGTCGGTATCCAAACCATCGTGATGAACGCCTTGCTGTTGCTGGTCGTAATGCGCGAGGGCGGCATGTTCTATGTGGTACAGACGGCGACAGGCTTTGTGCTACTGGGCTTCTTTACCGACCTGTTTGCCCCGTTTGTAGCGCCTCTGGCAGATGCAGACCTGATGCTTCCCGCTATGTGGGGCGGCATTATCACGGGCATTGGTTACGGCATGGTGTTACGCGCCGGCGCCAACACCGGCGGCTCCGACACCATCGGCCAGATTATCTCGCGTAATACCTCGCTGCCGGTGGGTTCGACCGTCATGGCGATCGATGTCGCCGTATGCGCGGCATCGGCCCCCGTCTTCTCTCTAGAGAACGCGCTGTATGCAGGGCTTTCGATGGTAATTAGCGGCTATGTGATCGACGCTGTGGTCGATGGCGGCAACAAGCGCCGTATGGTGCTCATCATCTCGGACAATTTCCCCGATATCGCGGCCGATATCATGTATGGCCTGGGTCGCGGCTGCACTAAATTTAAGGCGACCGGCATGTATTCGGGCGCGGAGAAGCCGGTGATTATGGTGATCGTTAGCCGCCGCGAGCTCAATACACTCAAGACCATCGTGCGCGAGCGCGATCCTCAAGCTATCGTGACGGTCGCCGACGTTACGGAAGCCTTCGGTGAGGGGTTCAAGGACATTAACGCGTAGGGCAGACTGCGCTCCATCCAAAAGACGTTCACATTGATAAACCGATTCATCAGCGGGTCTGCCAGCTAAATTATTCAAATAATGATAAAAACTCTGGTAAAGCCTTCAGTTTCCAGCATAATGAATGGCGCACGTGCATTGCGGCTGGGTTGGGATTACCTTCTGCGCCGTGCGCATCTTGTCTAAAGAGGATGAAAGGAAGGCACAATGAGCGACGAAGAGCTCAAAAAGGTTGCCAATGAGGTAAGGAAGGGCATCGTCACCGGCGTGCACGCTGCCAAGTCCGGCCATCCGGGCGGTTCGCTCGGCTCTGCCGACATCATGACTTATCTGTACTTTGAGGAAATGAATGTCGACCCGGCCGATCCTCGCAAGGCCGACCGCGACCGCTTTGTGCTCTCCAAGGGCCATTGCGCTCCGGGTCTGTACGCCGTGCTCGCCGAGCGCGGATTCTTCCCCAAGGAGGACCTCGAGACGCTGCG
This sequence comes from Collinsella sp. SGI.180, assembly GCF_050313455.1. Lineage (NCBI taxonomy): Bacteria > Bacillati > Actinomycetota > Coriobacteriia > Coriobacteriales > Coriobacteriaceae > Collinsella > Collinsella sp. SGI.180. Next base: position 211,238 of record NZ_JBNPLL010000001.1, on the reverse strand, counting down.
CCATATCGGCAGCCACCTGCAGGGCCACCCCAACATGAACGACACCCCGGGCGTCGACATGTCCACCGGCTCGCTGGGCCAGGGCATCTCCGCCGCCGTGGGCATGGCCGTCGCCGCCAAGCACTGGGGCGATACTTACCGCACGTACGCCCTGCTGGGCGACGGCGAGAGCGAGGAGGGCCAGGTCTGGGAGGCCGCCATGTTTGCCGGCAATCAGCAGCTCGACAACCTCTGCGTGATCGTTGACCACAACGGCCTGCAGATTGACGGTCCCGTCGAGGAGGTCAACGATCCCATGCCGCTCGCCGACAAGTTCCGCGCCTTTAAGTTCCACGTGGTGGAGCTCGCCGACGGCAACGACTTCGGTCAGATTCGCGCCGCCTTTGCCGAGGCTCGCGCCACTAAGGGTCAGCCTACCGCCATTATCGCCGAGACCATGAAGGGCAAGGGCGTTTCCTTTATGGAGAACCAGGTTGGTTGGCACGGCAAAGCCCCCAACGATGAACAGTTTGAGCAGGCCATGGCAGAGCTCACGGCCGCCGGAGAGGAGCTCTAGGATGGCAGACGTCAAGAAAATCGCCACGCGTGTAAGCTACGGCGAGGCCCTCGTTGAGCTCGCTGCCGAGCACGACGACTTTGTGGTCCTCGACGCCGACCTGGCTGCCGCCACGCAGACCGGTAAGTTTAAGGCCGCCTGCCCCGACCGCTTCTTTGACGTGGGCATTGCCGAGAGCAACCTGATGGGTGTCGCCGCCGGTATCGCGACCACCGGTCGTACTGCCTTCGCGAGCACCTTTGCCATGTTCGCCGCCGGCCGCGCTTTTGAGCAGGTCCGTAACTCCATCGGCTATCCGCACCTCAACGTCAAGATCGGCGCCACGCACGCCGGTATTTCGGTGGGCGAGGACGGTGCCACGCACCAGTGCTGCGAGGATATCGCCCTTATGCGTGTTATCCCTGGCATGACCGTGATTGTCCCGGCCGACGACGTGGAGGCCCGCGCCGTGGTCCGCGCCGCCTACGAGTGCGACGGCCCCGTGTACATGCGCTTTGCCCGTTTGGCCTCGCCGGTCATCAACGACCCCGAGACCTACAAGTTCGAGCTGGGCCGCGGCATCGTCATGCGTGAGGGCGCCGATGTGACCATCATTGCCTGCGGCCTGATGGTTGGCGAGGCTCTCGAGGCTGCCGAGCAGCTCGCTGCCGAGGGCATCGACGCCGAGGTCATCAACATGCACACCATTAAGCCCATCGACGCCGATCTGATCGTCAAGAGCGCCGCCAAGACCGGCCACGTCGTGACTGTCGAGGAGCACTCCGTGATCGGTGGCCTGGGCAGCGCCGTTGCCGACGTGCTCTGCGCTCAGTGCCCGACGCCGCTCAAGAAGATTGGCGTCAACGACACCTTTGGCGAGTCCGGTCCGGGCGCCGAGCTCCTGCACAAGTACGGCCTGGATGCCGCCAACATCGTGGCAACCACCAAGGAGTTCTTGGCCTAGGGCAAGACGAGGCAAAGTATCGCTTCAGCAACCGTAAGCAAGCCAGAACAGGGGCGCCCCCAAAGAGGGCGCCCCTGTTTTTGTCGGCAACAAACAAATCAGGTCCGCACCAAGCAAGGGCTTCCTCCGGGAAGCGGACCCAGACCAACAAAGTGCAACTCAGCCCTTCCAACTTTGTATATGCAGCACCCCAAGAAAAACGCGGCGACTCCTTAGTAGCCCTGTGCGCGGCCGGTGAGACCAAAACCCTGCCATGCTTCTTATGTGCAGTGAAGCTAATGCTGCTAAAATACAAAGCGCTCATGTAGTTTAAACGCACGATGATAAGGAGCACCAGTGGGTAACCACTTCCGTACCTCCGGTGCGGGCGATGAGGCCCCCAAGACACGGCAAGGTGTCCCGGGCACACGTTTCGCCACTCCGGATTCAGAGGGCCAGCATATTGCCCAGGCCCCCGCACAGCCGGCAGATCAGGCACGGCCGGCATCCGATCCCTTTGCCTACAATCCCACCAGCGATGTCGAGCTTTCTGCCGCTGCGGGCTTTGAGCCCGTCCAAAAGGTGACTGCTCGCGTGAACCAGCCTCAGACGTCAGCCGAGCCTCAGCCGACCATGGCGGGCATTCCCGATCCCATGGTTCCTGCTACGCCCGTGCCGCAGCCGGCGCAGTCCGGCCTCTTTGCCGGCATTCCCGATCCTACGCAGCCCGCTGCGCCCATGGTCGAGAATGATCAGGCTGCCGAGGTCGCAAGTCTTGACAACGCGCTCAACAACCCCGATTTTACGTCGGTGTTCGCGCCTATCGATCCGCAGGCAAGTCGCAAGAAGATGGCCAAGCAGGCCGGTGTCGAGCCCGTCATTCTGATGGAACATGTCACCAAGATCTACCCGGCACAGCCCAACAAGCCCGCACTCGACGACATCAACATCGAGATCTATCCGGGTGAGTTCGTCTTCTTGGTCGGTCATTCCGGATCGGGTAAGACCACGCTGCTTTCCACGCTCAACCGTGATGTCAGGCCTACGAGCGGTCGCATTTTGGTCGCCGGTCAGGATCTCATGAAAATCAAGAACCGCAAGGTTCCCTTCTTGCGCCGCCAGATTGGCGCCGTGTTCCAGGACTTTAAGCTTCTGCCGCAAAAGACCGCCTATGAAAACGTGGCGTTTGCCCTGCAGTGCATAGGCAAGCCCAAAGGCGTCATTCGCAGCCAGGTGCCCGAGGTACTGCGTCTGGTCGGTTTGGCCGATCAGATGGACTCGCTGCCCGATCAGCTTTCCGGCGGCGAGCAACAGCGCGTGGCCGTCGCCCGCGCCATGGTCAACCGTCCGCCGCTGCTGATTTGCGACGAGCCAACGGGCAACCTCGACCCGGCAATTTCGCTCGGTATCATGAAGCTGCTCGAGCGCATTAACCGCACCGGCACGACCGTGATCGTGGCTACCCACGATCGCGAGATGGTCGATAGTATGCATCGTCGCGTGATCGCCCTCGAGGGCGGCCACGTAATCCGCGACCAGGAGAGGGGAGGTTACGGCAACTATGGCACCAACTAACGTGGGCTATTCGCTCAAAGAGGCAATGAGCCACTTCTTCCGTAACTGGACCACCTCGCTCGGCGCCGTCATCACGATTTTCCTATCGCTGTTTATCATCGGCCTGTTCATCATGGGTTCCGCGATGCTGAACTCCGTGATCGGCACCGTTGAGGATCAGGTTGTTATCAACGCGTTTATTAGCGATGACGCCGACCAGGCCGACGTCCAGGCTTTCGAGAGTGAGCTCAAGACGTGGAACAACGTTAAGTCCGTGACCTATAAGGACAAGGACGACGCGCTGGCCGAGTACACGAGCAAGATGTCGGGTAACGCCGACGCCACTCTGAGCGCACTTGATGGCCAGAATCCGCTGCCTGCTTCGTTCGCGATCGAGATGGACGATCCGTCCCAGGTCGAGAGCACGGCCAAGAAGCTCAAGAAGAACTCCGATTTCCAGAAGATCGCGGATGACGGTGACGTCGATGCGAGCGTTCTGTACGGTCAGGAGGAAGTGAGCCGCCTGTTCCAGGTGACGAACTACATCCGCATCGCTGCCGTTGTGCTTGTTGGTTTGCTGACGTTTATCGCGTTCATCTTTATCAACAACACGATTCGCCTGTCGATTACGGCTCGCCGCCGCGAGATTGCTATTATGCGCCTGGTGGGCGCCAGCAATGGCTTTATTCGCGGTCCGTTTATCACCGAGGGCGTGCTGCAGGCCGTTTTGGGCTCGCTGCTTTCCATCGGTGTTTTGGAGCTGCTTCGCAACCTGTTGGTTCCGCGTCTTCAGGAGAGCATTGGCTGGATGTCGTTTGCGCTGCCGATGCAATACTACCTGGTGACGTATGCCGCACTGATCCTGGTCGGCGTGATCATCGGTCTCTTTGGTTCCGCCATTGCCATGCGTCGCTACCTGCGCGTGTAGACACAGCTGGAATTAGTTTTGCTAACGGGCCGTCCCGCTCTGGGGCGGCCCGTTTTTTGATCCCGTGCGACGGAGGAAAAGGGCTCACCGGCAGTTCGGCTTGTCTCGATAATTCGATTTTCTCCGTCACATAGGGATCATGACGCGAGGTGCGTGCCCTGTTGTTGATTGGGTAGACTCTTTGATGCGTGCGGTTTAGGCCTGCACGGTGTTTTGACATGATGCGGTTGCGCCTGCGGGCCCCGCAACAGATAGTAAGGAGGCGCCATGGGGCGCAATAACAAACATAAGCGTAGCGCTCGCAACAAGCGCGCGCCGGTGCGTAGCGAGCGGCGTCCCAGCCTGACGGGCCGCGTGCAGCTCCATGAGCATAGCGCCTATGTTGTCACCGATAATGGCGACTATAAGGTTATGGGTCGCGGCAAGCGCGAGATTATGGACGGCGACATCGTGGCCGTGAGCATTAAGACCGGACCGCGCGGCGATCGCCGTGCCGTGATCGAGGGCGTTGTCGAGCGCGCGGCCATAAGCGTGGTGGGCACGTATCAGACGGCAGGCCCGCTCGGTGTGATCGAGCCGCTTGATTCGCGTCTCAAGGCCGATTTCTTTATGTTGCCCGAGGATACTTCGGCGGAGCGTTTGGGCGTGCATCCGGGCGATGCAGTCGTCGCACGCATCTTGACCTATCCGACACGCTTGGAATCGGGCACCGTGACTCTTGAGCGCCGCATTGGCGGCGACGATGCACCCGACTTGGGCGTTCAATATGTCATGGCTCGTTACGGCTATACCGATAGTTATCCCGAGACCGCCCTTGCCGAGGCCGAGGAGCTATCGCTCGACGTGGCGACAGCTCTTAAGGACCCACTTCGCCGTGATCTGCGCGACCGTTTTATCATCACGATCGATCCGGTCGACGCGCGCGACTTTGACGACGCCATCTCGTTGGAGCGCACGACGCAGGGCGGCTACAAGCTGGGTGTCCATATCGCCGATGTATCGCATTATGTGGCCTGGGATGGACATATCGACCTAGAGGCTCGCCATCGCACGACGTCGGTGTACCTTGCCGATCGCGTGCTCCCCATGTTGCCCGAGCGCCTGTCGAATGACCTGTGTTCCTTGCGCCCCGACGAGGATCGCCTGGCGTTTACCGTCGACATCGAGCTCGATGCGCAGGGGCACGTCCGCCACTACGATCCGTATCCCAGCGTGATTCGCTCGCGCGTGCGCATGGACTATGACGGTGCCGAGGCACTGCTGGTGCGTGCCGGTGCGGTGGAGTACTCCGTGTTGGAAGGTGCCGCCGAGGATGTTGCTGCAGCCGAGGCGTCGCGCGAGGAGGCGCTTGAGCGCGGTTTGACTTGCGAAGAGACTGCCCGCGACTACGACGTGGATCTGAGCGATTTCCTAGTTGCTGCCAACGAGCTTGCCGAGCGACGCCGTCGCATTCGCCGTGCGCGCGGCTCGGTCGACTTTGACACGGCGGAGATTCGCGCTTTGCTGGACGAGGACGGCATTCCCGTGCAGATCGTGGCCCGCGAGCGCTCGTGTGCCACGTCGCTCATCGAGGAAGCTATGCTGCTTGCCAACGAGTGCGTTGCCGAGTGGCTGGCAGACCGCGATATTGAGGCATGCTATCGCGTGCATGAGGATCCCAGCCCCGACAGCTTGCACGGGGCCGCTGTGGCGCTGGCGCAGCTGGGTATCATCGACGATCGCCGCGCGGCCGGCATTGCCCTGGGAAGTCCCGATGAGCTGCAGGTGGCGGTTGACGCTGCCGCTGGCACGGCAAATGCCCCGCTTGTCAACACGTTGCTATTGCGCAGTATGCAGCGCGCGCTGTACAAGCCGCGCAACGAGGGCCACTTTGCGCTCGCCGCGCCGTGCTACTGCCACTTTACGAGCCCTATCCGACGCTATCCGGACCTTGTTGTCCATCGCGTGCTCAAATTGCAGCTGGCGTATGAGCAGCTGGGCGGCAAGGATGCCTTGGTGCGCACGCCGCGGCTGATCGGCAGGGGTCGCGAGTCGCTGCCGCGCATCTTGCCGCAGATTTGCCGTGCATGCAGCGATGCCGAGCGTGCGGCCGACGCCGCCAGCCATGCGACGCAAAAGATCAAGATTGCCCAGTATTACGAGGATCGTCTGGGCGAGCGCTATGCCGGAACCATTTCGTGGGTCAGCAGCATGGGCCTCTTTGTGCGCCTCGACCTGACACAGGTCGAGGGCTTGGTCTCGATTAAGAGCTTGGGAAGCGAGTGGTTCGAGTTTGACGAGGACGCGCTCACGTTGACGGGTGCCGACACGGGGCGCCGTTTTGAGTTGGGGCAACGCGTGATCATCGAGGTCTCGCGCGTCAATACCACGCGCGGGCACTTGGATTTCAGGCTTATTCATGAGCCGGAATTTGGTGATTGATAGAGAACGGGGCGGTCTTTTGGGGCTGCCTTTTTTGTGGCGGTTCAATCGTCTTGCCGCTCGCGCGCTTGCGTCTTCCGCCTGCTATAGGGGAGATAAAACCTACCAAAATAAACCTGTCCCTTTTTGGGAGGTTTACGAGAGAGCGGGGATGAGATGACAACGGTGTACGGGTATGCGCGGGTGAGCTCGCGTGATCAAAATCTGAATCGGCAGCTGGATGCGCTGGGCGCCTATGGCGTGGAACCGGCGAATATCTTTGCCGACCATGCGAGTGGCAAGGACTTCGATCGACCGCGGTATCGCGAGCTGCTGTGCGCGTTGGATTCCGGCGATGTGCTGGTGGTACTTTCCATTGATCGGCTGGGCCGTAACTACAGCGAGATCCTCGAGGAATGGCGGTGCATAACCAAAGAGCTCGGCGCCGCCATCGTGGTGCTGGACATGCCATTGCTCGACACGCGCGCCAGAGACTGTGGTGGGTCGGACGTGACGAGTACGTTGATTGCCGATATTGTTTTGCAGCTGCTGAGCTATGTGGCGCAGGTGGAGCGCGAGAACATCCACCGGCGCCAAGCCGAGGGCATTGCGGCGGCGCGAGCGCGCGGCGTGCGCTTTGGCCGGCCCCGCAAGCCCTGTCCCCCGCAATTCGAGCTGGTACGCGATGCCTACGAGGCGGGTGATATCACGCGGAGTCAGGCGGCAAAGCGGCTAGGCGTGTGCGTGGGGACGTTCGATCGCTGGATGCGCGAGATGGAGTAGGGGCGCCACGGTCCTTTGGCGCCCCGATTCGAACATTTTGGATTTCGCTACGGCGACAACTGCATTTGGGGGTACACTCGCTGCTGCTCAAAAAATGACGGAGGTTAGCCCTTGGCGCGTGTGAAGCACATGGTCGGATGGATTTCGATTGTCCTGCTGGTCGTGACGCTGGCAAGTATTTGGATGCTGACGGAGCAAAACGTGGAGCAGACGTCGTCGCTCAGCGAGTCCACCGCGCGCGCGGTGGAAGGACGGGCCGCGGACGTGCGGCCCGACGCCACGCAGGAGTTCCAGGCGGGGGATGCCGTCGAGGGCACGGATTCAACGACTGCCACTGTTCATCCCGACCCGCTTGCGCCCGTTCGTCTGTGGATGGGTGCCAACATTCGTCGCGTCGCACATGCCGTTGAGTTCTTCTTTGTAGGACTGTTTGCTTTGGCGACAGTGGCATGCCTGGGCGAGTGCCTGCCATGCGCGCGATTCCGGTACGTACTCGCTCTGCTCTTTTGCGCCGTCTGCTCTGTCGGTGACCAAGTGCACAAGATCTTTGTTCCTGGTCGTCATTTTGACATGATCGACCTGGGCTTCGATGCCGCGGGTTACGTTGTCGCTATGCTGTTGGTGCTGTTGGCCGCCGCGCTGGTTCAGCGCGCGACCTGTCCCATTGGCGCCCATGCGAGGCGCTAACCTCAAGATGGAAAATCGCGACCGCCTGTACGTCGGCGCTGGTTACAATATCGGCATCGGTCGCAGATGGCCATCGATGCGCTGTTTGCCAGACACTTGTCTTTTCTAAGAAGGGAATCCCCATGGCAGTGCTGTTTGCTGAATACCCCAAATGCTCGACGTGTAAAAAGGCCAAGGCCTGGTTGGACGAGCATGGGGTTGAGTACGTCGATCGCGATATTGTTACAGACAATCCTTCGGCTGAGGAACTTGCGACCTGGATTGCTCGTTCGGGGCTGCCGGTGCGACGCTTCTTTAACTCGTCGGGCATGAAATATCGAGAGCTTGGTCTGAAAGCGCGCCTGGATGCGGGTATGACGGACCAGGAGTGCTTTGAGCTGCTCGCGACTGACGGCATGCTGGTTAAGCGCCCGCTGCTGGTGGGCGACGACTTTGCGATCCCCGGCTTTAGGGAAGCGGCTTGGACCGAGGCGTTGCTGTAGCGGCTTCGGAAAGTGCGTCCCATTTTGAGTGCTGATTCTGGGATGTGCTTTCCGGTTGAGGGCTCTATCGGACATGACATCCCGTTTCGAGCGCTGATTCTGGGACACGGTTTCCGGTTGAGGGCTCGACGGGAAAGTGGGGACCAGTTTGAGCTTGAAATCTGGGATGCGCTTTCTGCCGGCGGGCCTACTCCAGGGCGGGCCTGCCCCAGTCAGTCCTTCAGCTGCGCTCATTCGTGTGGGTCGTAGATCTTTACGTGCTTGTCGGGCGTGTCGCTCCAGTACTCTTCGTCCATAAAGGGCAGGTATGCCTGAATGCCGGGGCAGATAAACGGAATTCGTTACCGCTGCAGGCGCTCGCGCTGCCGCCGCTCCAGGTTCGTCTCGGATTTGACGGTCGGCATGCCGGACAGCTCGACGAGGCTTGCCTGGATGCGCTTGAGGTCGGGGAGCGCCGCATGCCATGACGTCCGCATGATCAAAAGATACTTCGATTGTGTTGCCTGGTGCTATCGTTTTCGCGTTAGTATCTGCCAACGGTTGAGGGCTACCGCTCGCGGCGTTTTGCCCTTCGTGTACAGCGGTCGGCATCACAGGTCCTTCACGGGTTGGACGAAATTAGGCCAATTTGACCGAATTTTAAAAAAGTCAAAATTAAGACTTGCGTCATCGCGATGCTTCCCGTATATTTCTTTCTTGCGCAAAGGCACAGCCGAGCGCAGCGATGCAGTCATTGGGATGTCGTCTAATGGCAGGACAGCGGATTCTGGTTCCGTCAATGGGGGTTCGACTCCCTCCATCCCAGCCATTGCATTTGCTACATATGGCCCGTTCGTCTAGCGGTTTAGGACGCCGCCCTCTCAAGGCGGAGATCACCAGTTCGAATCTGGTACGGGCTACCAAAAATTGAATGCCCGGGCCTCGCAAGAGACCCGGGTTTTGTGTATACACCGCATGTGTGGAATGAGCCGCGTTTCACCTGGACCGAGGAGTTGCCATGGACCTGCCCATCAGCCTACAAGACATTACGTATGCCGAGAATTACCTGGCGCAGGGAGACCTGGCCACGGCGACGCCGCTGCTGGAGCGTTTGGTGGAGCTCGCCGAGGAGTATATCGATGCCGAGTGCAAAACGGAGGAGAACCGCCAGTACTTTAGCTTCGATAGCAAGTTTGAGCGCCTGGCCTACCGCCGCGTGGAAAAGGATCCACGCGAGCTGGTGCAGGTCGAGGTGCCGTTTGATCGCCTGTACTCCGACATGGCGTTTGCCTACATCCGTCAGCAGGATTATGTGAGCGCCCGCAATGCCTTGATGCAGGCCGTGCGCTGGGACCCCATGAACTGCAACTACCGACTGGATCTGGCCGAGCTGTTCCGTGCGCTCGAGGACAAGCAGGAGTGGGCTTCGCTTTCGTTTTCGGTGCTGGAGCGTGCGAGTGACGGCAGGTGCGCCGCCCGCGCCTACGCCAACTTGGGCCAGTACTTTTTGGAGCCCGAGACCGAGAACGTCTCGGCGGCCGTGGGTTGCGCACGTCTGGCGCTGCGCTTGGCCCCTGGCGATTCACATACGACGCGCTTGCTCAGCAAGATCCATGCCACCTATCCGGATGCCGCCGACGAGAGTGATGAGCATGTGATGGGCGAGCTGGCGTTACAGGGCGTACCGACCTCGCCTTCGGCCGAGATTGCCATTTGTCTGATTATGTGTGCGACCGACGCTGCGAGCGACGGTGACAAACAGGAGGCTACGCGCCTGACGGTCCGTGCCCGCGACCTGGTGGGCGAGGAGGCATGCGCGGCGATCATTAAGCTGGTGCGCGAAAGCGATGCCGAGCTCAACGCCGAGCGCAAGGCCAAACGCGAGGCCGCGAGCGGGAAAGCCGATGACGCCGAGGAGGCCGGCGATGCCCAGTAAGCGCGAGCGCAAGCTCATCTCCAAGAATCGTTCGGCGCATCACGAATACTTTATCGACGAGACATTCGAATGCGGCATTGAGCTGAGCGGTACCGAGGTCAAGTCGATTCGCGAGCGCGCCTGTCAGATTACCGATACTTTTGCGCTGATTCGCGGCGGCGAGTGCTGGCTGGTGGGTTTGCACATCCATCCCTATAGCCACGGTGGCGTGTGGAACCGTGATCCCGATCGCCGGCGCCGTCTGCTGCTGCATCGCAAGGAGATTGATTTTCTTGACGGCAAACTACGCAACCGCGGCTATGCACTGGTGCCGCTCGAGCTCTACTTTAATACCGATGGTCGCGTTAAGCTGCTGTTGGGCCTGGGCCGTGGCAAAAAGCTCTACGACAAACGCGAGGACATGGCCAAACGTGACGTTCAGCGCGAAATCGATCGCGCGCTTAAGGAGCGTAATCGCTAAGGGTTGATATCCGGGCGGGCGGGGATGTTTATCCATCACTGTTGTCGTACCCCCGGTCTGTTCCTCGCAAGTTGCGGTGGAATAGTTCCTGTTCGTTGGGTATCCAGGCTTAAACAGGGACTTTTTCACCGCAACTGCGTGTGGCTCATTTTTCTTACCGTTCTGACACATATGTCTCATTGTGGGTATATACGTCTGCAAGGCTCAATTCCGAGTTAGGGGAGTGATCGTTTTGGATAAAACTGCGTTCTTTACTATGCCGTGCGGGCTGTATGTGGTGAGTGCCGCGGCAGATGGATCGCGCGCCGGCTGCATTATCAACACCGCAGTGCAGGTGACGTCCACGCCGCCGCGCATTTCGGTTGCCGTGAACAAGGAAAATGTCACGTCTAGCGTTATCTCGTCTGCCAAGGCCTTTGCGCTGACCGTGATCGATCAGACGGCCGATATGCCCTACATTGGTAACTTTGGATTCCGTACCAGCAGCAACTATGACAAATTTGCCAAGTACGAGACGCGCGAGACCGCACTGGGCATGCCCTATGTTCCCGAGCATGCGGCGGCCTTGTTTAGCTGCCGTTTGATCGACACAGTGGATGTGGGCACGCATCTACTGTTTATCGGCGAGGTCGAGGATGCCGAGCGCCTGAGCGACGAGACGCCGCTCACCTACGATTACTACCATAAGGTCCTGAAGGGCAAGACGCCGCCCAAGGCGTCTTCGTACCAAGGGTAGAAATGCGGTAAAACCGCTTGCATTATATTATTAAGAATATATACTAATTAAGCAAAGTACACCAGCAGCCACGTTCGAGAGGAGAACATCATGGCCGAGGAAAAGAAGACGTACAAGTTCGTGTGCACCGTTTGCGGTTACGAGGTAGAGGTCGACACGCCCGAACTGCCCGAGGATTACGTGTGCCCGGTGTGTGGCGTCGGTCCCGATCAGTTTGAGCTCGTCGAGGAGTAACTCGTAGACACACGACTTGCAGCAACATATAGCTCTGTCCAAGGGCCCCTGTCGGATATCCCGGCCGGGGCCCTTTTCCTCCGTCCCCAAGGGATCACGGCTGCTATTAGCCGATCCTGTCTGTTGTGAGTCCGGCCGACCTTTTGTCTTAACCTGCAACATCTAACGGCTCAAAACGGGTCTTCCTGTTACAGAACGAGACAAACCAAAACCATCATTCTCAAAATCTCAATCTATAACATTTAGGCACGTAAACCCCCTCTACTTGTTACAGATCGAGACAAAAGGTTGGGGCTGAAGAAATATCTCGATCTGTAACATCTGGGCGCGGAAATTGGGTCCACTTGTTACAGATCGAGACAAACTGAAACTATCTCTCAGAAAATCTCAATCTGTAACATCTAAGGGCTCAAAACGGCCTCACGTGTTACAGATTGAGACGTTATATCTGGACAGTCACGCCATCCCATTACATCCCCGTTAGCAGCACGATGTCGAGAATCGTCACGATGACGCCGATCCCTACGAGCAACGCGTTGAGCGGGCGCGAGTTGGCGTATTTGCCCATGACGCGGGGCGAGCTGGTGAGTCGTATGAGCACAAAGACCGTAATCGGCAGCTGAAGCGACAACAGTGCCTGACTCCAAATGAGACCCTCAAAAGGATTCGGGACGACCAGGCACGCCGCCACTGCGCCGACGAAACAGGCCGCCACTCCGATCGAGGAATGTCGGTCGTGGATGTCGTATTCCTCGTCGAATATGCCCGCGGTGATGGTGCCCGCCGCCATGCCCGCCGTCACGCTACTCGATATGCCCGCAAACAGCAGTGCCACCGCAAAGATGGTCGAGCTTGCCGGGCCCAGAATGGGGGAGAGCGTGGCCGCTGCGACGGCGAGGTCGTCTACGACAATGCCGTGCGCAAAGAAGGTCGTTGCGGCCAGGATGACCATGGCCGAGTTGATTGCCCAGCCCACACCCATCGAAAAGAGCGTGTCGAAGAGCTCGTAGCGCAGGCGTTCTTCGATAACCTGCTCGCCTTGGCCTTCGAAGTGCATGGATTGGATGACCTCGGAGTGCAGGAAGAGGTTGTGGGGCATAACGACCGCGCCCAGGACACTTACGATAATCGCGACTGAGCCGGTGGGCATACTGGGTGTAATCCAGCTTGTGGCGGCTTGCGGCCAGTCGACCTTGACCAGCAGAAGCTCGGCTAAAAACGAAAGTCCCACCACGCCCACGAAGGCGATGATCCAGCGTTCGGCGCGTTTGTAGGAGCTTGTCATGAGCATGGCAATCGATGCCGCCGCCACGATGATGCAGCCGGCACGTACGGGCAGGCCAAAAAGCATTTGAAGTGCGATCGCACCGCCCAGGACTTCGGCCATGGCGGTGGCGACCGTGGCTAGATACGCGCTGCCGAGTATCGCACGCCCGACGAGGCGGGGCAGGTGGCGCGTCGTGGCCTCGGCAAGACACATGCCCGTGGCGATGCCCAAGTGAGCCGCGTTGTGTTGCAGCACGATGAGCATGATCGTGGACAGCGTGACGATCCACAGCAGCGCGTAGCCAAACTGCGAGCCGGCGGCCATATTGGAGGCCCAATTGCCCGGGTCGATAAAGCCGACGGTCACGAGCAGCCCGGGGCCGATATGCCGTGCGATGTCGAGTCCGCCGTGGCCGCCGGTGCGCGGGGAGCCAAAGTGATGTTTGAGATGGTCGATCATGGTGCACTCCTGCGTGCCGTTTGTTTGACGCCGCAAAGGATACCCGTTTTAGGCTCAAAATTTGATCATGACTAACAAAATTGTTGTATTTGAATAGGATGGTAAAAGGGGGTTGCCGAAATGTCTTGATCTGTAACAACTAGGGATGGAAATTGGGCCTAGGTGTTACAGATCGAGACAGGACGAAATGGTCCTATGGAAAATCTCGATCCGTAACAGCTGGCCGCCAAAACCGGCCCCTCGTGTTACAGATTGAGACATTCGTAACCGTCTCTCGAGAACATCTCAATCTGTAACAGTTAGTCGTCGAAATTGGGTCCTCCTGTTACAGATTGAGATGTTTGAAGCGGTGAACTTACAGGCCGAACCTGGGGCCCTTGTTCTTGCCCTTGAGGTCGGCGGTGTCCACTCGTAGGGCGTGCGTTACGCAATTGTTTCGAAACGGGCGGGAAACACAATGGGCTGGCGATGCTTCTAGTATGCCTATTCAACTGACTGTCTATATATCTAGGGGAGGATCGCGATGCAGGCAGATTCCGCTCAGCAGCAGGGCCTTTATCGCCCCGAATTCGACCACGATGCATGTGGCATCGGCGCGCTTGCCGATATTAACGGTGAGCGCCACCACCAGATTCTGGACGATGCGCTGTCCATTCTGGTCAACCTGGAGCACCGCGGTGGCACGGGACTCGAGAAGAATACCGGCGACGGCGCCGGCATCCTGTTCCAGGTTCCGCATCACTTTTTCCGCAAAGAGGCTCAAAAGTGCGGCCAGATTCTGCCGGCAGAGGGCGACTATGGCGTGGCCATGCTGTTCTTCCCGCAAGACGACAAGGGCGTAGAGGATGCCCGCCGCGTGTTTGAGGAAGGCTGTGCCGAGGCCGGCGTGCCGCTGCTCTTTTGGCGCGAGGTGCCGGTCGACCCTCACGATCTGGGCGAGACGGCCCGCGCCTGCATGCCCACCATCCTGCAGGCCTTCCTGGGCCGTCCGGACGACACGCTCGCCGGCGATGCCTTTGAGCGTCGCCTGTACGTGTGCCGCCGTACCATCGAAAAAAAGGCCGACGCCGAGTTTGCCCTGCGCGACAAGATCTTCTATGTGTGCTCCATGAGCTCGCGCACCATCGTGTACAAGGGCATGCTGGTCGCCACGCAGATGCGCCGCTTCTTTATCGATCTCAACGACGCCGCCGTCAAGACGGCCGTGGCGCTCGTCCACTCGCGCTACTCCACCAACACCACGCCTAGCTGGGAGCGCGCACATCCCAACCGCTTTATTATCCACAACGGCGAGATCAACACCCTCAAGGGCAACGTCAACTGGATTCGCGCCCGCGAACCTAACCTGTACAGCCCCGTGCTGCAGCATGATCTTGAGCGTGTGATGCCCATCATCAACCGCGAGGGTTCCGACTCCGCGATTCTGGATAATGTGCTCGAGTTTTTGGTCATGAACGGCCGTCCGCTCACGCGTGCCGCGTCCATGTTGCTGCCCGAGCCTTGGGACCACAACGACAACCTGAGCGAGGAGCGTCGCGCCTACGATGCCTACCAGTCCATGCTCATGGAGCCCTGGGACGGCCCGGCGGCCATCGCCTTTACCGACGGCCGTACGCTGGGTGCCGCCCTTGACCGCAACGGCCTGCGCCCGGCTCGCTACTACGTGACGCGCGACGGCCGCTTTATGCTGGCAAGCGAGGTGGGCACCATCGAGGTGCGTCCCGAGAATATCCTGACAAGCGGTTGTTTGGGACCGGGCCAGATGCTCGAGGTCGATTTTGCCCGCGGCCGTGTGATCTACAATGACGAGCTGCGCGCCCGCTATGCCAAGGAAAAGCCCTACCGCGATTGGATTGCCGAGGAGACGCTGACCGTTGACGCGCTCGACAAGCCCGCCGCGGCAACGCCTGCCGAGGATGCCGAGGTGCCTGCCGCCGTGCGCATGGCTAAGCTCGGCTACCACTGGGATGATGTTGACGAGGTCGTGCGCCCCATGGCCCAGCAGGGCAAGGCCCCGCTCGCCTCGATGGGTATCGATGCGCCGCTGGCCTGCCTGTCCAAGAAGACGCGCTCGTTCTTTGACTACTTCTATCAACTGTTCGCCCAGGTCACGAACCCGCCGATCGACGCCCTGCGCGAGCATATGGTCACCTCGACCACGCTCTACCTGGGCAACCACGGCAACCTGCTCGAGGACTCTCGTACGGCCTGCCAACTGGTGCGTTTGGAGCGCCCACTGCTGAGCGAGGAGGAGTTCGACCGCATTTGCGCGATTGACCGTGTTGGCTTTAAGACCCGCCGTTTTCGTGCCGTTTACCGCCGCGATGCCGGCGAGGGCGTGCTGCAGGCTGCGCTCAAGCAGCTTGCAGAGGACGTTGAGGCTGCGGTCCGCGACGGCGTGAACATCGTGGTGTTGAGCGATCGCGCCGGAGCGGACGAGGTACCCGTGCCGTCACTGCTCGCCGTGGGCTGCGTGCACAACCACCTGATCCGCGCCGGCGTGCGTACCTTTGCCGACATCGTGGTGGAGTGTGGCGACGCCGTGTCTCCGCACGACTTTGCGGCGCTGGTGGGCTACTCCGCGAGCGGCATCTATCCGTACAACGCGCATGCGTGCATTCGCGACCTGGCGGCGCACGGCGATCTGGACGTGACAGCCGAGCAGGGCATCGCCAACTACAATAAGGCTGCGACCGCCGGCATCGTTTCCATCATGTCCAAGATGGGCATCTCCACGGTGCAGAGCTACCATTCGGCGCAGATCTTCGAGGCCGTGGGCTTTACGCCGGAGTTCGTCAACGCGTACTTCGCCGGCACGGTGAGCCGTGTGGGCGGTATGGGTGTCGAGGACGTTGAGCGCGAGCAAAACGAGCGCTACGACGCCGCGCTCGCTATCCTTAAGAGCCCGGCTCCCGATCAGCTGCCCACGCTGGGTCTGACCAAGTGGCGCCCGCTCGGCGGCGAGGATCACCTCATCGATCCGCAGACTGTCTACTTGCTGCAGACCGCCTGCCGTGAGGACAGCTACGACACCTTTAAGGAGTACAGCGCCCGCCTGCACCGCACCGGCCGTGCCGTGCGTCTGCGTGACTTGCTCGACTTTAATGCCAACGGCCGCACGCCGGTTTCGCTCGACGAGGTGGAGCCCGCGCGCAACATCGTCCGCCGCTTTAACACCGGTGCCATGTCGTACGGTTCTATCAGCAAAGAGGCGCACGAGTGCATGGCCATCGCCATGAACCGCCTGCACGGACGCTCTAACTCGGGCGAGGGCGGCGAGGATCCGCGTCGCGAGACCCCGCTGGCTAACGGTGACTCCAAGAACTCCGCCATCAAGCAGGTGGCAAGTGCGCGCTTTGGCGTAACGAGCCGCTACCTGTGCAGCGCCTTCGAGATTCAGATCAAGATGGCCCAGGGCGCCAAGCCCGGCGAGGGTGGCCACCTGCCCGGTAAGAAGGTCTACCCCTGGATCGCCGAGGTCCGTCAGTCCACGCCCGGCATCGGCCTGATCTCGCCTCCGCCGCACCACGACATCTACTCCATCGAGGACCTGGCAGAGCTGATCTTTGATCTTAAGAACGCCAACCCCGGTGCGCGCGTGTCGGTCAAGCTGGTCAGCGAGGCCGGCGTCGGCACCATCGCCACCGGTGTGGCCAAGGGTGCCGCCGACAAGATCTTGATCAGCGGCCACAATGGCGGCTCGGGTGCCGCGGCGCGCGATTCCATTTGGCACGCCGGCCTGCCGCTGGAGCTCGGCCTTGCCGAGGCTCAGCAGACGTTGCTGCAAAACGGCCTGCGCTCCCGCGTGGTGCTCGAGGCCGACGGCAAGCTCATGGACGGCACCGATGTTGCCGTCGCCTGCCTGCTGGGCGCCGAGGAGTTTGGCTTTGCGACCATGCCGCTCATCTCCATGGGCTGCCTCATGCAGCGCGACTGCCAGCAGGATACCTGCCCGGCCGGCATCGCCACGCAAAACTGTCGCCTGCGTCGCGGCTTCCGCGGCAAGCCCGAGCACGTTGAGCACTTTATGCTCTTTGTTGCCGAGCAGCTGCGTGAGGTCATGGCGAGCCTGGGCTTCCGCACCGTCGACGAGATGGTCGGCCATCCCGAGTGCCTGCGCCAGATCGAGGTACCGGGCAACCGCAAGGCCAACCTGCTTGATCTGTCGCCCGTGCTGGCGAGCGCGACCTGCGAGTTCGGTGCCCATATCCCGGGCGCCGACGGTCGCCACTTCCTGCCGCAGATGGCTGCGGACAGCGAGCTCGACAAGACGCTCGACTCCACGTTGTTTGTGCCCTATACGGCCGATGCCCGTGCGCACCTGCGCCCGATTCGGTTCCGCGCCGATATCGCCAACGTCAACCGTTGCGTGGGCACCATCTTGGGCAATGCGGTGACCAAGGCGCATCCCGAGGGCCTGCCCGCCGGCTCCATCACCATCGATTGCGATGGTTCGGCCGGTCAGAGCTTTGGCGCCTTTCTGCCGCGCGGCATTACGCTCAACGTGTGCGGCGACGCCAACGACTACTTTGGCAAGGGCCTTTCGGGCGGCGAGGTGTCGGTGCGCCCCAACCCGCATGCGACCTACAAGTTCGACGAGAACATCATCGTGGGCAACGTGGCGTTCTTTGGTGCCACGAGCGGCCGCGGCTTTATTAACGGCCTTGCCGGACAGCGTTTTGCCGTGCGTAACTCCGGTGCCACCGTGGTGGTCGAGGGCTGCGGCAACCATGGCTGCGAGTACATGACGGGCGGCCTGGCGCTCATCTTGGGCGAGGTCGGGCAGAACTTCGCCGCCGGTATGACGGGTGGCGTGGCCTATGTCTTTGACCAGTACGGCACGCTCGAGGCCCGTGTGAACCACGAGAGCGTGGAACTCAAGGCCCCGACGGCTGGCGAGCTGGCGCAGATTCGCGCGCTCATCCAGGAGCACGTGGACGCGACGCAGAGCCCGCGCGGCATTAAGCTGCTCTACAGCTTCGAGACGATGAGCAAGCACTTTGTGAAGGTCATTCCGACCGAGTACGAGCGCGTGCTGGCGATTGTCGCTGCGGCCGAGGCCGTGGGCAAGACGCACGCGCAGGCCGAGGAGTTGGCGTTTGACATCGTGACCGGCCGCGCGAGCGCCGCGGATGTCGCTCGCTTTGATGTCGCGGGCGGTGCAGCGGGCACTGCGCCCGTGGCTGTCAGCTCTGTTGCTTCGACCAAGAAGGAGGCGTAAGTGCCATGGGTAAGCCCGGTGCTTTTCTTGATATCGATCGCGTGACCCACGAGCTGCGCCCCGTGGAGGAGCGCAGCCGCGATTTCGATCCGCTGTATGTGGAGCTCGACGACGATGCGCGCCGCGCCCAGGCGAGCCGCTGCATGATGTGCGGCGTGGCGTTTTGCCAGATGGGTGCGAGCTTTGGCAAGGCGCGTCCGAGTGGCTGTCCGCTGCACAACCTGATTCCCGAGTGGAACGAGCTGGTGTATCGCGGTCGCTGGGACGATGCGGCCGAGCGCCTGTCGCTCACCTCGCCCATGCCCGAGTTTACGAGCCGCGTGTGCCCGGCACTGTGCGAGGCTGCGTGCAACCTGGGTTCGGTCGACGGCCAGCCCACAACGATTCACGATAACGAGCGCGCGATCAGCGACCACGAATGGGCAAACGGCGGCCCGCGTCGCTTTGAGCCGGCAGGGGAGGACGCGCCCTCGGTCGCCGTGGTGGGCTCCGGCCCGGCTGGCCTGGTGGCTGCATGGGACCTTGCGCGTCGCGGTGCCCGCGTGACGGTGTTTGAGCGCGACGACCGCCCAGGCGGTCTGCTCATGTACGGCATTCCCAACATGAAGCTCGAGAAGTCCGTGGTCGAGCGCCGCGTGGCGCTCATGCGCGAGCTGGGCATTGTCTTTGAGCTGGGTACTGACGTTACGAACCCTGCGGTGGCGGCCAAGCTCAATGGTTTTGACGCCGTTGTGGTGGCTGCCGGTGCTCGTGCGCCCCGCGGTCTTTTGGCTACGAATGTGGATGCCCCGGGCGTGGTGTATGCCGTGGACTACCTGACGGCTTCGACCGTCTCGGTGCTCGACGGCGACGAGCCCGCGGTGAACGCGCGCGGCCTGGACGTTGTAGTCATTGGCGGCGGCGATACCGGCAACGACTGCGTGGGTACCGCGGTGCGCCAGGGTGCACGCAGTGTGCGTCAGTTTGAGTTCTTGCCGGCCGCGCCCGATAAGCGTGCCGCGAGCAATTCCTGGCCGCAGTGGCCCAACGTTAAGAAGACCGACTACGGTCAGCAGGAGGCTATCGCTGCCATGGGCGGCGAGATGCGTGCTTGGGGCGTGGATACGCTCGAGGTATTGCTGGACAAGAAGGGCGCTGCCGCGGGCCTGCGCGTGGTCGATCTGGACTGGTCGGCCGGCAAGCCCGAGCGCATTGCGGGCTCCGAGCACGAGGTGCCGGCCCAGCTGGTGCTGATCGCCTGTGGCTTTACGGGTCCGGAGCACTGCGTGTTCGACGCTGTTGGCGTGCCTATTGCCACGGCGGGCCGTCCGTTGCCCGTGATGGGCTCCGAGGACTCGCATCTTGCGGCTCGCGTGGATGGCGTTGCCGCGGATGCCGCGCCGGTGTATGTGGCCGGCGATGCCCGCAACGGCAGCTCGCTCGTGGTGAGTGCCATGGCCGATGCCCTCGCCTGCGCAGCCGAGGTCGCCGAGGCGCTGGGGCTGTAGGACAATCACAGAGTTACTCAACAATCGAATCGGCAAGGGCTGTCCCCAACGGCCGGCATATAAGGAACGTCCCCAAGTGCCGGCAGCTGGGGACGTTCCTTATATGCCGGCATCCGGGGACACTCCTTGCGGGTTTGCGAGCGTTTTGCTCGTTTGCCGACGTTTGGCTGCCTACCCGTTGGCGTTTGCGCTCGTTGCGCTCTGCTGTTTATGTGGCGGCTTTAGTTGTTTGCGGACAGCGGCGCGGGTGATTCGTCTAGTTCTACCCGCGATTTTGTGGCAATTTGTATAATCTGCAAGTATCCCGTCAAGTGCTTGGTCAGCATCTGGTTTGCAGCCCGATGCCCATTTCGCCCGTGATGGCGGCGACCACCCGCCCTCCTCGTAAGCTCAAATTGAGGTTTATCAGTTTGAGGAGGATGCCATGGCTGATCATGTTTTGGACCGGGGACGTCTGGCCGAGGCCGTCGGTGACGATATTGCCGGCATGGCCCAGTTTTGGATGCTGCGCAAGTTTCAGTTTTTGGAGGCGGCGCGTACACAGTTCGAAGTGATAGTCGATCCATGGCTCAGCTATTGCGAGGAGCCCTCGCAAAATGAAATCATGGCCTATAACATGGCATTTACCGATTGGCTGCTGTTCGAGCGTCCCTATTACCATGGCAAGACGCTGCTTGAGCTGTATGTTGACGAGCCGCCGGCGTCGCTTTCGCCTACTTCGCTCAGACGGCTCGAGCAGGTGCGCGACACGCACTATTTCTCGCGCTTTGGCATTTTGGATAAGGATCCCGCGACCGGTATGGTCGCGCTGCGCGATACGCGTACCGACCGTCGCTTTGACGTCTACGATCCGCATATCGTGCAAAAGGAACACTGGCGCGATGGCGCGATTGCGGTGCGCCTCGCGTGCGTCGACGACGTCTGGCTGACGGCGGGGCAGCTCTACCTCTATGACATTGCGCGCCTGAGCGACACGGCGGTCGACGGGCCTGGCGCCGTGCATCCTGAGGACCTAGAAGATGGCTTCGATACCTCGTGTATCAGCTTCTTCTTACGGCTGGTTCGCGACATCATGGGTGCCCAGGGGCGCTACGTAAAGTCACTCAACATCTACAAACAGGAATGGGAGTAGGGGATGGGCAGTCGCGCCGCCGCCGCCCGTCTATTTGTCTCGGTCTGTAACGTCAAGGGACAAAAAACCGGTCCACCCGTTACAGATCGAGACGAGTGCTTGGGCGTTGCTGGTTTGTCTAAATCTGTAACGTTTAGGGGTCTGGAGAACGTCTAACTGTTACAGATTGAGACGTTTGGAACCCGGCAGGGGGGGATGTCTCGATCTGTAACATCTGCAGGTCAAAACTCGATCCAACTGTTACAGATCGAGACGTTTGGCACCTAGCTGGGGAAATGTCTCAACCTGTAACATCTACAGGCCAAAATTCGACCTAACTGTTACAGATCGAGACAAAGGTTGGGCGCGGTGCCGAACAATCTAAATCTGTAACAACTAGAGGCTCAAAGACTGTCTTCCTGTTACAGATCAAGACATTTGTCAGCGGAGGCAACGGTGACGATGGTCCATTTGTCTGACGTGGTGGTGATGAAAGTGTCTAATACCGTTTTCAAACACAAACATGCAACACGTAGCACCTTGGCGCGGAATAGGATGCTTGCCAGGCTCACGGAGACGGCTGAACAAGGCGTGCTGCTTGCGACGCACGACAATGCCGAGCTCATGTGGCTGCGGCGCCATGTGGGCACAGACGATATTGCGGAGCCCGAATCGCACCTATTCTGTTTTCAGCATGAATGGGATGCGTTGACGCCGCCGGAGCGGGCTCGGTGGACCATCAAGGGGCTTGCGGAGTTTCATCCCGATTGGGCGTTTTGGGGGTATGACGCCGCGCTGATATGGGGTCTGGAGGTGCCGAATGATCTGCTCGGGCCGCGTTACTTGGTCAAGACGGGTTGTTCGGTGGCGTTGAGTACGGGATATAGGCTGCTGCGTCCGCAGGCGGCGGGTGCGCTTGAGTGCGTCGACGGCGTGCGAGTGACGCCGTTTTGGCGCACGGTGGAGGATTGTCTGCTGCGTGCGCCGTTTTCATATGGTCTGGCGATTGCCGATTCTGCGCTGCGGGCGAAGGGCATATCGCGCGTCGACCTCTGCGAACGGCTCCAGGCCGATTGCGAGGGCAGACGCGGGTATCGCAGAGCTCAGGTGATTGCGTCGCATGCGGACGGGCTGTCCGAAAACGGTGGCGAGTCTCGGTTCCGAGCGTTCTTTATTGCATACGGTTTTCCGGTGCCAGAGTTGCAGGTGGAGTTTCGCGATCCGCTCGATTCGAGCCAGGTGTTTCGGGTCGATTATTTCTGGAGGCTCGAGGACGGGACGTGCGTGATTGGCGAGCTCGATGGAAAGGGGAAGTATACCTTACAGAACGGTGGGGATCGGGAGTCGGTCGACCCGTTCGTAGCAGAGCGTCAGCGGGAATCTCATCTGACATTGCTCGGGCACAAGGTGCTGAGGTTCACGTTTGATGAGCTCAAGAACCCGGGGAAGCTGGCTGAAAAGATGAGGCTGGCGGGTATTTCGCAGCGGGCCGATTTGGCTGAGGGATGGAAGCGTCAGTGGTATGGGCGCTGAGGGATACGACTAACGCGGATGTGGTTGTTCCTGTCGAGTTTGTCTCGATCTGTAACAACAAGGGGCCGTTTGGCCTCGTAACTGTTACAGATCGAGACAGAAGGTTGCTGCCGCTAAAAGATCTAAATCTGTAACATCTAGAGGCCGAAAACCCGTCTACATGTTACAGATTTAGATGTTTGACGACAGGGCTGGATAATATCTCGATCTGTAACATCTAACGGCCAAAATTCGACCCAACTGTTACAGATTGAGACAAAGGCTGGACGCGGTGCCGAAAGATCTCGATCTGTAACATCTGGCTGCTAAAACCTGGTCTACCTGTTACAAATCAAGACGTTTTGCTGGAACGGCCGGAGCATTGCCGTGCTGTCTCCGTTTGCCCTCACATCTCTCTCGTCCCTCCGCTAACCGATATGTTCGACTTTAGTTTGCTGCATTAGGTGATAATGGACAAATGTTCAAGTTAATCGTGAGGGAGGAGCTCGATATGGCGTCTGCCGATCGTTCCACGTTGTTTATCAATGCGACCGTCCTGGATGGTTCGGAGCATATGGAGCCGCAGCCCGACATGGCCGTGGCCGTTGAGCGCGGTGTCATCACGTGGATGGGGCCGAGTGCTGTGGCGCAGGCGCCTGCAGGTGCCGAGGTCCTCGACCTGGCCGGGGCGTATCTCATGCCGGGCCTCATCAATATGCATGTGCATCTGTGCGGCTCGGGCAAGCCGGTTTCGGCGGGCGATGCGGGCGCGCTGATGAAGAAGCTCGATAATCCCGTGGGGCGCGCTATCGTGCGCCATATTCTTAAGGGCAGCGCCCAACAGCAGCTGGCAAGCGGCGTGACCACGGTGCGCGGCGCGGGCGACCCGCTGTTTGCCGATCTGGCCGTGCGCGATGCCATCGATGCCGGCAAGTATCAGGGTCCGCGTTTGGTGGCGCCGGGAACGGGCGTCACGGTGCCGGGTGGCCACGGAGCGGGCTTGTTCGCCCAGGTGGCCAACAGTCCCTCCGAGGCGGCCGAACAGGTGCGCGACCTGTATGCGCGCGGTGCCGACGTCATTAAGCTGTTCGTAACGGGCGGTGTGTTCGATGCGACCGAGGTGGGCGAGCCGGGCGTGCTGCGTATGCCGGTGGAGGTTGCCGCAGCGGCGTGCAAGGCAGCGCACGATATGGGCCTTCCGGTTATGGCTCATGTCGAGAGCACCGAGGGCGTGAAGGCCGCGCTCGAGGCCGGCGTCGATACGATCGAGCACGGCGCTCCGTTGACGCCCGAGATCCTGGAGCTGTACCGCGGCGCCGCGGGAACTCAGCTCGAGGGGCGTGCGCCGAGTGTGACCTGCACGATCAGCCCCGCACTGCCGTTTGTGCTGCTCGATCCGGAAAAGACTCATTCGACTGACACGCAAAAGAAGAACGGCGATATCGTGTGCTCGGGCATTATCGAGAGCGCTCGTGCGGCGCTGGAAGCCGGTATCAAGGTAGGTTTGGGTACGGATTCGAGCTGCCCGTTCGTGACCCAGTACGACATGTGGCGCGAGGTGGCCTATTTTGCCAAGTACGTGGGCGTGAGCAATGCGTTTGCGCTGCATACGGCTACGCAGGTCAATGCTGAGCTGCTGGGGCTGGGCGGCGAGACCGGTGCGATCGAGTGCGGCAAGGCTGCCGATATCCTGGTGACGCGCGAGAACCCGCTCGATGACCTGTGCGCTCTGCGCGAGCCGATGCACGTGATGTGTCGTGGCGATCTGGTGCGCAAGCTCAAGGTGAGGCGTATTCCCGAGGTGGACGCCGAGCTCGACACGATTATGGCCATGCCAGCCGAGGCGCTTGCCGAGGAGCTTGCCCGCGACGGCGTGGCGTAGGCGTGACGGGGGCGGGCCCTTTGTCGCATTCAAAAAAGCCGAGGTCCCAGTGCGAGGCCTCGGCTTTTATTTTGTCCTGCGGTATGGCGGCTACGAGCGCGTTTCCATCTTGGCGTGGCACTTGGGGCAGGTGACGCGGATTTTGCCTTTGCCCTTGGGAACGGAGAGCATCTGGCCGCAGTTGGGGCACTTGAGGTATGCCGTGGTCTTGCGACCTTTCCACATCTTCTTGGCCGTGCGCTTGGCACGCTCAAAGTCTTCCTTACTGGTGCCGGCCGCGCGTGAGGTGCTGGCCGCTGCAGCGCCGCCACCCAAGCTGGCGACAAACTTGCCCAAGCCGGGGACCTTAGCCGAGCCGGCGACAAAGGCGTCGTTCTCCTTACGACGTGCGTCGATGTTTTTGGACAGGCCGCGCAGCACGCCGATCACGATGACGGCGATGGCGATCCAACTGAGCCACTGGACGCGGGCCATCGATCCGATCATCGCGATGACGATGCCGGCAAAACCCATCACGATGGTGAGCTCGTCGGCGCCATTGCGGCCCTTCATAAAGTCATTCATGCAAATTGCCTTTCATTCGATATGCCGCACGCCTTTATACCCGATTTAGAGCAAGGGGGACAGGTTAATCTGCACCAATGTGGTGCAAACATACCCGTCCTCGGAACATCAAGACGGTGCAAAGTGGTCTGTCCTCAATGCGCCGATTACTTAGAGAGCTTGTCGACGACGCGTTCGATCTCGGCGAGCTTCGCGGCTTTGAGGTCTTCGTCGCCCGATTCGATTGCCGAAGTCACGCAGCCCTCGATATGCGCCTTGAGCACGTCGGCGTTAATGCGCGCGAGGAGTGCCTGTGTGGCCATGAGCTGCGTGGAAATATCGACGCAGTAGCGGTCCTCCTCGACCATCCGCAGGATGCCGTCGATCTGGCCGCGCGCCGTCTTGAGCATACGGTTCACCGATTTGTGGTCTGCCATCATGGCGGGTCCTCGTTTCTGGTCGATGGGGTCGAATGCTTCTGGTAGCAGCTAGGCTGCGGTCACGGACAGGGCGTGGAACTTCTCGCCGGCGCTCTCGACGGCGGCAGCGAGCTGCTCAGCGGCCACGGTGTCGGCGCACTCCACCTGTACCGTCTGAGTCTCGTGATCGGCATCGGCGTCGGTCACGCCGGCAACGTTGAGCAGTGCCGTCTCGACAGTAGCGTCGCAGTGGCCACACATAAGGCCGGAAGTCTTAATTGTGTAACGCATGGGTATTCCTCTCTGTTATGTCGGCTTTCCCAGGCACCCGACCTTGACCTTCAAGCCGTCGCTCGCGTACCAAAGTACGCGTCGCTCCTCTTTCAGGTCAATCTCGGGCACCTGGAAAGCCCGTTCTAAATGGACGTAATGGTGAGCCTATTTTGCCACTTTAGGCTTAAAGGATTTCAGGCGCAGAGCATTGGACACGACGCACACGCTCGACAGGCTCATGGCTGCGGCGCCAAACATCGGCGAGAGCTGCCAGCCGGTGAGGGGGAAGAACACGCCCGCAGCGAGCGGAATGCCGATGCCGTTGTAGAACAGCGCCCAGAACAGGTCTTGCTTGATGTTGCGAATCGTGGCGCGCGAAAGCTCGATAGCGCGGGCGACGTCCATGAGGTCGCTGCGCATGAGTACCACATCTGCCCCTTCCTTGGCGATGTCGGCGCCGGTGCCGATAGCAAGGCCCACGTCGGCGCGCGCCAGGGCAGGGGAGTCGTTGATGCCGTCGCCCACCATGGCGACCTTGCCGCCCGCATCCTGCAGTTCGCGCACGTGGCGTTCCTTGTCGGCGGGAAGCACGTCGGCAATGACCTGCTTGCTGCTCAGTCCTACGCGGCGGGCGATTGCTTCGGCCGTCACACGGTTGTCGCCGGTGAGCATGTGCACGTCGACGCCGAGCGAACGCAGCGCGGCGATGGCCTCAGCGCTCGTCTCCTTGACCTCGTCAGCCACGGCAATGGTGCCGACAAGCTCGCCGTTCTTGGCAAAGAACAACGGTGTCTTGCCCTCGGCGGCGAATCGCTCGGCAAGACCGGCGGGCACCTCCGCGCCCAGCTCGTTCATCAGGCGAACGTTACCGGCAGCGATGGCGTTTTGTCCCTCGCGCGCCGTAACGCCTCGTCCAGGCACGGCGGCAAAGTCCTCGACCATGCGCGCCACGATTCCGCGCGCCTCGCACTCGGTCATAATCGCCTCGGCCAGCGGATGCTCGCTCGAGCGCTCCAGCGCGGCAGCGAGCTTCAGTAACGCCTTTTCACTCATGGCGGGCGAGCCGTCGGCGCGCGTGGCTACCACGATATCGGTCACGGCAGGTTTGCCGCGGGTGACCGTGCCTGTCTTATCGAGCACCACGGTACCCACGCTGCGCAGGTTCTCCAGCGCCTCGGCGCTCTTAAACAGAATGCCCATCTCGGCGCCCTTGCCGGTGCCTACCATAATGGCGACGGGCGTGGCTAGGCCGAGCGCGCAGGGACAACTGATCACCAGCACGGCCACGGCGGAGGTAAGTGCCTCGTTTATGCTGCCGGTCAGTGCCATCCACACCGCAAAGGTCACGGCCGAGATCACGAACACCACGGGCACGAACACGCCGGCGACCTTGTCGGCCATGCGGGCGATGGGCGCCTTGGTGGCGTTGGCGTCCTCGACGAGCTGGATGATCTTGGCCAGCGACGTGTCGGCACCAACCCGCGTGGCGCGGAAGGTAAACGAGCCGGTGCGGTTGACGGTGGCGGCGTTGACGGTGTCGCCGGCGGTCTTTTCCACGGGGATTGACTCGCCGGTGAGCGCACTCTCGTCCACGGCCGAGCTACCTTCGAGCACCACGCCGTCGACGGGGATTGACTCGCCGGGGTGCACGCGCAGGACCTGGCCGGGAAGGATGCTATCGACGTCGACGGTGGTTTCGCTGCCGTCGTCGGCAACGACGGCAGCGGTTTTAGGCGCCAGATCGATGAGCGCCTCGATGGCGCCGCCGGTTTTGGACTTACTGCGCGTCTCGAGGTATTTGCCCACGGTGACGAGCGACAGGATCGTGCCCGCGCTCTCAAAATACAGATTGTCCATGCCTGTCATCATGGCCTCGTGAACCTGCCCCGTGGCCAGCTGGTCGGCCATGATGAACATGGCATAGAGCGACCAGGCAATGGAAGCGGTGGCGCCCACGGCGATGAGGGCGTCCATGGTGGGTGCGCCGTGCGCGAGCGATTTAAACCCGTTGATAAAGTACGCGTCGTTGACGTAGACGATGGGGATGAGCAGGACAAGCTCGGTGAGGGCGAGCGTCATGCTGTGGATATGGTCGGTGAAAATGCCGGGCAGCGGCCAGCCGAGCATGTGTCCCATGCCTATGTAGAACAGTGGGATGAGGAAGACGATCGAGACGATGAGGCGGGTGCGCATGGCAGAGGCGGCGGCCTCCAGCTTTTTGGTGGGCGACTCCATATGGGCGGTGCCGGACCTGACTTGCGCGCTGCCGTTTGAGCCGGCGGCACCGGTGCCCGTACTGACGGGCGAGGCCGAGTAACCCGCGCGATCGACAGCGGTGCAGATATCGTCGGGGGAGACCTGCGCGGGGTCGTAGTCGACCATCATGGAACCGGCGAGCAGGTTGACCGCGACGCTTTGGACGCCGTCGAGCTTGCTCACGGCACGGTCCACGTGCGCCTGGCAGGCGGCGCATGTCATGCCGCCTACGTCGAACTTATCTTGAGCCATGGCTTCTCCTTTCTGTGGTTCGGTGTTGGAATTGTTAACCTTTCGATACTATACACCCATACCCCCTGGGGGTGTATTGCAAAAGTTGAAATGTATGGCATTCCGATGCGGGGTCGACTGCCGGGTTAGTGCACCATCCTCGCCCTTCATCTCAATCTGTAACATCTAGTTCCGTTTTTGCCGAGTTACTGTTACAGATTGAGACAAACAGTTCGGCGGTTGCTTAACATCTCGATCTGTAACATCTGGCAGGGAAAATGACCTCTATCTGTTACAGATCGAGATGTTGTTTTGCGAGGCTTTGGTTTGTCTCGATTCGTAACGTGTAGACCTGGTTTTGCCTCGTAACTGTTACAGATTGAGACAATTGGCCCAGACCCACCCCGTCCGCCCCGTCATCTGTGGTTTACGTGGGGGCATACGGAGTGCAGGTATACTAACCGGCGGCGAATCTGCTCCATCGCTTAGAGCTGCTGCGTCTGGACGGCGCGTGATATGGCTGCCAAAGCGATCGCCAGCGTGCTGAGCAACGTCCTCTCTGTGCGCACCCTTTTTGTATGTACTAGCGCACTACCAAGCACGCCCGCGCGGCCGCATGCCGTGCCCCTTGCGCGTGCAGATAAGGAACAACAACATATGCGTAATTCTGTATCCGACGTCACCGACGCCGAGATCCTGGACGAGACCCGCGAGGCCATGGCCCAGGCTGCCTTCGATGCGGCCGACGAGGCCAGCGCCGCCGAGACCGTCGAGTCCGCTACCGAGAACCTGCCCGCCTTTGACGAGCTGGGTCTTTCGGACGAGATACTTCGTGCCATCGAGAACCTGGGTTACACGGCGCCGACGCCCGTGCAGGCCGGCTCGATCCCCGTGGTGCTCGAGGGCCGCGACCTGCTTGCCGCCGCTCAGACCGGCACCGGCAAGACGGCCGCCTTTTTGCTGCCGACCATGAACAATCTGGAGCACATCGCTCCTCCCAAACCTGTGCGCGAGCGCGGCGGCCGTAACCGTCGTCGCGGTGCTAAAAAGCCCGAGGGCAACGGCCGTGGCCCCGTGATGCTCGTCATCACCCCTACGCGCGAGCTCGCCCAGCAAATCGACGAGGTCGCGAGCAAGATCGCCGACGTCACCGGCCATGTTGCCGTGACCGTCGTGGGCGGCGTGAGCTACAAGCCGCAGACCGCTGCCCTCAAGTACGGCTGCGACATCCTGGTCGCAACGCCGGGCCGTCTGGTCGATCTGATCGAGCAGGGTGCCTGCCACCTGGACGAGGTCAAGGTGCTGGTGCTCGACGAAGCCGACCGCATGCTCGACATGGGCTTTTTGCCCGCCGTTCGCCGTATTGTGCGCGAGACGCCGGCCGAGCGCCAGACGCTGCTGTTCTCGGCGACCCTCGACGAGGAGGCCGTGGGCGAGATCACCGATCTGGTGAGCGACCCGGCCCGCGTGGAGATCGCGCCCGCCACGTCGACCGCCGACACCGTCGACCAGTTTGTGTTCCCGGTGTCCATCGAGGCCAAGAACAACCTGCTGCCCGAGTTCCTCAAAAAGGAAGGCCCGGAGCGCACCATCGTCTTTATGCGCACCAAGCACCGTGCCGACAGCTGCTGCCGTCGTCTGGAGCGCAAGGGCATCAAGGCTGCCGCGATTCATGGCAACCGCAGCCAGGCCCAGCGCGAGCGCGCACTTTCGGCCTTCCGCGACGGTACCGTTGACGTGCTGGTGGCAACCGACGTGCTCGCCCGCGGCATCGACATCAGTGATGTGCGCTACGTCGTGAACTTTGACGTGCCGGCCGAGCCGACCGACTACATCCACCGTATTGGCCGTACGGGCCGCGCCGGCGAGCTGGGCTGGGCCATCACGTTTGTGACCGAGCAGGACGTGGATGAGTTCTACGAGATCGAGAAACTCATGGACAAGACTGCCGACATCTACGAGGCCGGCGACCTGCACGTGGGCCCCAATCCGCCCGCGGTTGATCCCGAGCGCGACCCTGCGGCCTTTAAGGTGAAGAAGAAGACCAAGCGCGGTAAGTCCAAGAGCAAGAAGAAGCTTGAGCAGGCGCGTCGCGACGGCAAGCGCAACGGCGACGATTACGGCGATGTGGCCGGTCGTTCCAACCGTGGTCGCGATGAGCGTCGCGGCGACAGCGAGCGCCCGAGCCGTCCCAAGCGCGGCGGCAAGACCCGCGTGCGCGAGGGCGTTCAGGCTCGCGTGGACGAGGCCGTGGAGAGCGTGGCCCGCGAGGTGGCTGCCGAGGAGCGCGGCGGTGCTGTTGAGCAGGGCCCGCGCGGCAACCGTGCCGAGCGTCGTGCCAAGCAGTTCCAGGGCGAGGCGCACCGCCGTCGTCGTGAGGACGAGGACCGCGGCGGTCGTCGCCGTGTTGAGCGTGAGGACGAGGGCCGCGGTTCGCGCGGCGGCAAGCGCGGCGCGGGCGACCGTCGTCGTTCCGGTCGCGATGACGAGCGCGGCGGCCGCGGCGGTGAGTCCCGTGGCGGCAAGCGCTTTGAAGAGCGCGGCGGCCGCGGCGGTGAGCGTCGCGAGGATGCTCGCGGCAATGGCGGCCGCAGTGGCGCTGGCCGTTCTGGCGAGTCGCGCGATCGTCGCGACCCGCGTGCCCGTCGAGATCGTCGCGATGATTGGCGCAACTACGACGATACCCGCGAAGAGCGTCGCGGCGGCCACCGTGGCGGTCGCGGCGGCAACCAGGCCGGCTCCCGTGGTGGCCGTGCCGGCGGTCGCGATAACCGTGGCAGCTATGGCAACAGCCGTGGCGGCAAGCGCGGCGGCAGCTCCCGTCGCCCCGGTGACGGCGGCGGCAAGCGCAAGTAACATGCGCGTCGCGCGGTAAGGCGACACGAGTTTGGGCCTCGAGCAGACTATGCTCGGGGCCCTTTTAGTGGGCTCGGTATTAGTTGGGGCGAGTCTTCTTCGTGGAAACGCGCGGAGACGGTCGTGGCAAGAGATACGGGCTATCGACCTAGTTGGAGATTCGCGTATGCGGGGGGCCGACATCAACGCAGGGCATGAGGTTTTCTGCTGACGCGCGGCGGCTGCGGTGCCCGGGCGGACACGCCGGGGATTTCGCCCGCTGCCTGGCGCCCTTGCCGCCATCCGGCTTTCGCGCTCGCATTCTTTTGGATGCGGGCGTGTTTTTCGTGGCGCGCACGGGTCCCCCGGGGCGCGCCGTGCATTTTCGGGAGTTTTCAGCAAGCCGGGGTGGCTGCATACGCGCCGGAATCGTCTTTTTGAGCCAGCGGGATCCTTCGGCAGGCGATTTGGGTTGGCTGACGGCGTCCGGCGCGGCGATAACGCGCGTTTCGCGTCGCGCCGTGCCCCAAAACGACGCCAATCGCGCGGCGTCCACGATTCGCGGCACCGCCTGCGGGGGCCGCGATGCTGAAAACTCCGGTTTTTGCACGGTACAAGCGGGGGTACGTTGGGACGAGAAGGGGTGCCCCCGTCTTTTTATGCATGGCATAAGCGAAATTATGCAAGACAATAGGGCGCCATGCGCCGGATACCCAGCCTGGGCGCGCCATACGCCGACGCTTAGGCCCTCGATATCTCGGACATCATCACGCTCTAAATACTAACCCAGCAACAAAATAATCCGTCTTTTCTCCGTCCCCATGGGACCGGGTGTGGTATTCTATCTGCCGGGTATAACTTAGGAATACCAAGTAATACCAACGCCGCAAAAACAAACTCCAGATGCGGGCCAATCGGGTTGCCTTCACAGCCCGTCGCCCAGCCGCGTGGCCCGCATCTATCCGCACCACCGTCGTTTCAAAAAGGAAGCGCCATGGCAGAACACATGACCCCGGTTGTCGCGAAGGTCTTGCCCGAGGAAAAGGCGGCCTTCGCGGCGGCAACCCAGCTCGTGGGCACCACGCCGTCCAACGCCATCCGCATGTTTATCGCCGCGTTCAATCGCTGCGGCACCTTCCCGTTCGACATCTCGCCCAACGGGGCCTTTGGCACTGCACCCGATTCTCATCAACAATGACTGTCCCAAACTGCCGGTACTTGGGGACGTTCCTTGTCTGCCGGCAGTTAAGGAACGTCCCTCAGTGCCGGGTTTTGAGGAGGTTGGCATGCTCAATGCGATAGCGTGGGCGCTCGCCTGTTTTGGCGTCGTCGCTGCCGATATAGCCCTGAGCGTGGTTCTGTTTTCTGTTTTCGATGCCGTGTCGGTGCTGACGGGCTATCCGATCGACAATCTCGATATTCAATGGTTCCAAGCCGCCGCTCAGACGGCGTCGTTTTTGATGGCGCTGCTGTGGTGGCGTTATCTGTGGCCGCGCTCGTTTATGGCGCGTTCGCAAAGCGAGCATCCGCTCGGCGGGGGAGCGCGTGGGGCGTGGAAACGCATCGCCTGCGTTATCGTGATCGGTCTTGCCCTGCAGGTGGTCGTTAGCTACGTGACCGACGCCGTGCTGTCGCTGTTGCCCGATGCCGCGGCCGACTACAGCGAGCTTGTCGAGGAAACGGGCATGGGCGATACCAGTCCTCTTGCCGTCCTGACCACGGTGCTCGGCGCGCCGTTTTGCGAAGAGCTCCTGGTGCGCGGTGTTATCTTTGAGTTTTCACTGCGTGCGTTTAATCCCCAGTGCCGTCCGCTCTGGAAGCGCCGGCGTCGTGCGAGTGCGCAAGACGGCGCCATAGTGTCCTGGGCGGCCCCAAGCACGTGGGGTGTCGCCGCGGCGATTGTGCTGCAGGCGGCAATCTTTGGTTTTATGCACATGAATTGGGTGCAGGGTTGCTACGCGGGTGCCGCCGGCCTCATCTTTGGTTGGGTGCTCGTAACGACCGGAAAGCTCCGCTACACGATCCTGCTGCACTTTGCGTTTAATGCCGGGTCGTATCTCATGGGCCTGCTGTGGTTTGTGAACACGCCGCTCGACGTGGCAATTACGGTCGCCATCGCCGGCGTCATCCTCGTTGAGGCAATGCGCTCGCTGCGCCACGCGTGTGGGATGGACGCAGCGAGCGCATTGCTGCCTTAGTTGCGGCGACCGCCTCCGTTGGCACCCTGACGCCCCTGAGCCGCACGGTTGCGCCCGGCGGTGTTCTGCGCGCGCGACATGCCGCCGTGGCCCTTGCTGCCCTTGGGTCCCTTGGCTCCAGCGCCGCCAGCGCCACCGTGGCCCTTGCCGCCCTTCTTGCCGGTGCCATGTCCGCCGCCGGCAGATGTCTCGCCCGGGCGTGGCGGCACGGGGCGGATCAGGCAATGCTTGGTGTAGCCGATCAGGTCGCGACGGCCGGCTTTCTCTAGCGCCTCGCGCACGAGCTTATAGTTCTCGGGCTTGCGATACTGGATGAGCGCGCGCTGCATGGCCTTTTCGTGCGGGTCGCGCGCCACATAGATCGGCTCCATGGTGCGCGGGTCCACGCCGGTGTAGTACATGCACGTCGACATGGTGGACGGCGTGGGGTAGAAGTCCTGCACCTGCTCGGGCATGTAGCCCATGTCTCGCACGGCCTCGGCAAGGTCCACGGCTTCCTTCATCGTCGATCCGGGGTGGCTCGAGATCAGATACGGCACCACGTACTGCTTGAGTCCGTACTCGCGGTTCAAGCGTTCAAATTTGCGGCAGAATGCGTCGTAGACGGCTCGGCTCGGTTTGCCCATCACGGAAAGCACCGCGTCGCTCACGTGCTCGGGTGCTACGCGTAGCTGGCCCGAGACGTGGTGCTCCAGCAGCTCGCGCAAAAACTCGTCCGAGGCATCGGCCATGGTGTAGTCGAAGCGGATGCCGCTGCGGACAAAGACCTTCTTGACGCCCGGCAGCTGGCGCAGGTCGCGCAGCAGCTGGGTGTAGCCGCTCTCGTCGACCACCATGTTCTTGCACACGCTCGGCCACAGGCATCGCTTGTTCTTGCATACGCCGTGCTTGAGCTGCTTGTCGCAGGCGGGACGGCTAAAGTTGGCCGTCGGCCCGCCCACGTCGTTGATATAGCCCTTAAACTCGGGATCGCGCGTGAGCAGCTCGGCCTCGCGCATGATCGAGTCGTGGCTGCGCATCTGCAGCACGCGACCCTGGTGGAAGGTGAGCGCGCAAAACGAGCACTCGCCAAAACAGCCGCGGTTGGAGCTAATGGAAAACTTGATCTCGGCAAAGGCCGGCACGCCGCCCGCCGCGTCGTAATCGGGATGCCAATCGCGTGCGTAGGGGAGCTCGGCCACCTCGTCCATCTCGTCGGTGGTGAGCGTCGCCGACGGCGGGTTCTGCACCACATAGACGCTGTTGGGGTAGGGCTCTACCAGGCGATGTCCGGTGATGGGGTCCATATTCTGCTGCTGCACGTTAAAGCTGCGCGCGTAGTTGAGCTTGTCGGCGGTAAGGTCGTCCCAACTGGGCAGCAGGTCGTAGTCGTAGACCTCGTCGAGCGAACCCGTGCGGTAGACGGTGCCATTGATATAGGTGATCTGATCGACGGGCAGTCCCGCGTCGAGCGCGTCGGCGATCTCGACAATCGCGTGCTCGCCCATGCCGTAGATGAGGATGTCGGCGCCCGAGTCGAGCAGTACCGAGCGCTTGAGCTTGTCCTGCCAGTAGTCGTAGTGGGCCAAGCGACGCAGGCTTGCCTCGATGCCGCCGATGATGATGGGGGCGTCCTTGAATGTCTGGCGGATGAGGTTGCCGTAGACCGTGACGGCACGGTTGGGGCGGTGCCCCTCCTCGCCACCGGGGGTATAGGCGTCGGTGTGGCGGCGGTGCTTGGTCACCGAATAGTGGTTGACCATGGAGTCCATGTTGCCGGCGCTGACGAGAAAGCCCAGGCGCGGCTCGCCGAGCACGGTGATGCTGGCGGGGTCGGTCCAGTCGGGTTGGCAGATGATGCCCACCTTGTAGCCGTGCGCGTCGAGGACGCGGCTGATGATGGCCATGCCAAAGCTGGGATGGTCCACGTAAGCGTCGCCGCAGATGTAGACAAAGTCGCACTGGTCCCAGCCGCGCGCATCCATGTCGGCGCGGCTGACGGGGAGGAACTTATCGCGGCCCGGGCGCCAGGGGCGGACAGGCGCTGCCGGGGCATGCGCGGGGCGCGAGCCCTGGGCTTTGCTTCCACGCTTTTGCTGCTGGCCGCGTTGGGCATGCTTGCCGTGCTGGTTGTGCTGAGCGTCCTGGGGCTTTTTTGCCACGATTCCTCCCGGTGTTTGTATGCTGCACGTAATTGTAACCAGTCTTTTTGGGACGGGGCTAAAAAGACTGGTGGAGTACACGAGGTGTCGGGTGTCGATGCCGCGCCCGCCGTTTGTTTCCAGACGGTGTATCTGCGCGTTGGGGAGTCCGTCTCGCGGGCGCGCCATGTTGTCAATGGGTTACAGTATGAACGGCGGCTATGTTTCCGCCAACGCACGAGAAGGTCGTCAACAAGGAGGGCGCACGACGATGCAGCGTGCCAAACAGATATCGGAGTCTATTGAGCTGGGCATCATCTTGGCGCTCGCCGGTGGCTTTATGGACGTTTATTCGTACATTGGGCGCGACCATGTTTTCGCCAACGCGCAGACGGGCAACATCTTGCTGGTGGGCGTGAGCATCTCGGAGGGCAATTGGGCGCTCGCGGGGCGCTATTTCTTCCCTGTGGTGTCGTTTGCCGTGGGCATTATGCTTGCCGACCTGGTACACGAACGGTTTGGCAGCGTGATTCACTGGCGCCAGGTGACGGTGTTCTTTGAAGCCGTCATCTTGCTGGGCGTGAGCTTTATCCCCGGTGGCGGCTACAACTTGCTCGCCAACTGCCTCATCTCGTTTGCCTGTGGTATGCAGGTCGAGAGCTTCCGCAAGATCCACGGTCACGGCATTGCCACGACCATGTGCATCGGTAACCTTCGCAACGCGCTGCAAAACGTGGACGACTACATCATCACCCACAAGCGCGGCTTTTTGGAAAACGGCCTGCTGTACTTTGGCGTGATCTTTACCTTTGTGTTTGGCGCTGTGCTGGGAAACTGGTGTATTGAGCGCATGGGGCTGCACGCTATTGCGGTGGCGAGCGTGCTGCTGTTCGTGGCGTTTGCCATCATGTTTATCGACCGCGAGCGCGACCTGCGTTTTCGCTGGAAGCGCGCCTGCGAAGATTGGAAAGAGGCCTGCCAAAAATAGCGGCAGGATGTGGCAAGGGGCTGACCCCTTGCCACACTGATCAATAATGGGGAGGGGACGGTCATCTCGGCCGCCCCTTTTTGTTTAGTGGTCAGGCGGTGACGATACCAGTTGTTGAAACGCTTTAAATAATCTGACGTTCTCACGCGTTTTTCGCTTCAAAAGCGTTAGGATGGGAGCCATAGCGTGGGGCGTAATGGGTGCCCCGCACACGATGGGAGGCTATCAATGGCTAATCGTTTCGTTCTCAACACCATTTCTTATCATGGTTCCGGCGCCATCAAGGAGATCCCCGGCGAGCTCCAGCGTCGCGGCTACAAGAAGATTTTCGTCTGCTCCGACCCCGATCTGGTCAAGTTTGGCGTTACCGCTAAGGTGACCGACGAGCTCGATGCCGCCGGCATCGCTTGGAGCCTCTACTCCGAGATCAAGCCCAATCCCACTATCCAGAACGTCAAGGACGGCGTCGAGGCCTTCAAGGCCGCCGAGGCTGATGCTATTGTGACCGTCGGTGGCGGCTCCTCTATGGACACTGCCAAGGCCATCGGCATCATCATCAACAACCCCGAGTTCGCCGATGTCCGCAGCCTCGAGGGCGTTGCTCCCACTAAGAACCACGCCGTGTTCACCATCGCCGTGCCGACGACCGCCGGTACTGCTGCTGAGGTGACCATCAACTACGTCATCACCGACCCCGAGAAGGTCCGCAAGTTCGTGTGCGTCGACACCAACGACGCCCCCGAGGTCGCCGTCGTCGACCCCGACATGATGGCTTCCATGCCCGCCGGCCTGACCGCTTCCACCGGCATGGACGCTCTGACCCACGCCATCGAGGGCTACACCACCAAGGGCGCTTGGGAGCTCTCCGACATGTTCCACTTTGAGGCCATCAAGCTGATCAGCGAGAACCTGCGCGACTCCGTTGCCGAGGCCAAGTCCGGCCAGCCCGGCTCCGGCCGCGAGGGCATGGCTCTTGGTCAGTATGTTGCCGGCATGGGCTTCTCTAACGTTGGCCTGGGCATCGATCACGCCATGGCTCACACCCTGTCCGCTCACTACGACACCCCGCACGGCGTCGCTTGCGCCATGCTGCTGCCGATTGCCATGGAGTTCAACAAGCCGGTTTGCGCCGAGCGCCTGGCCAAGGTCGCCGTCGCCATGGGCGTTGACACCACGGGCATGAGCACCGATGAGGCTGCCGACGCCGCTATCGCCGCCGTTAAGCAGCTCTCCGCTGACGTGAACATCCCGCACGTCTGCGAGGCCATGAAGGCTGACGAGATCGAGGTCCTGGCCAAGGACGCCATGGCCGACGCTTGCTTCCCGGGCAACCCGCGCGAGGCGACGCTCGACGACGTCATCGAGCTCTTCAAGAAGATCTGCCCGGCTGCCTAGCCCAGTTTGGTGGTCCTTCGCCCGTAGGCGTATGGTCTTTTGACTTGCCGCTGGCCCCGCCGCGCTACGCACGGCGGGGCTTTTTGTGCTGCGTCGATGTCTTGGGACGGGTAAAACTAAAGCATGCTGCCCGCTGCGGATAGGTGGTGCACTTCCCAGCGTGCATTTTTGGGAGTATTCAGCAAGCTCTTAAAAATGCATAACGTTTTGAAGGGTCCGTAGTGGCCCACAGGCGCCCATCGACAGCCATTGTGGGCGGGCTATCGATGAGTGGAGGGGGTTGTTACTGAGTTTCTGCTTTGCGACGACCTGCAACACTGCTGTAACCGCGTCGTTTTGTCGTTCGCGATGGGGTCGTTGGGGCCCACGGTGCTGAATACTCCGTTTTTTGCACGGCCCAAGGTGGGGTACCCTGAGACGAAGCAAAAAGATTCCTCATTTCTATGCAGATACCGATAGGATTTATGCAAGATTGGGATTGTAAGACGTGCGCGTGCACAAAACCGGTGCGGGGACGTCGGGAGGCGGCTCGGCTCCTAGGGCATTGACCGTGCAGAACGGTTAAAATCGGGACTCGGTCTTAGTTTTACTTGGAAGGACGCATATGGCTTCTAATATTGATGCTTCTCTAGAGGAGACGCTCTCCTATATCGCGGGACAGCTTAAGGCGCTTACTTCGATTGCTTCGCCTACGGGCTATACCCGTGCGGCGACTGATTATCTAATGGAAACGTTGCGCGATATGGGCTTTGGCCCCGAGCGTTCCAATAAGGGCAACGTGCTGGTTGAGCTTGGCGGCGAGGGCGAGCCGCTTGTGTTGGCGAGCCATGTCGATACCCTGGGCGCCATGGTGCGCTCCATTAAGGACAATGGTCGCCTGCGTCCCACGACGCTCGGCGGGCATCAGTGGTCTACGGCCGATGGCGAGAACTGCACCGTCTACACGCGCGATGGCAATGTGTACACGGGTGTGGTCCTCAATACCGAGCCTTCGGCGCACGTGGCCGACGAGCCGGTCAAGACCATCGAGAAGAACATGGAAATCCTGCTCGACGAGAACGTCGACAGCAAGGATGATGTGCTTGAGCTGGGCATTCAGACGGGCGACATCATCGCTATGGATCCGCGTACCACGGTGACGGAGAGCGGCTACATTAAGAGCCGCTTCTTGGACGACAAGCTGTCGGCCTCCATTTTGCTGGGCTTGGCGCGTGCCGTCGCCGCTGGCGAGGTGTCGCTTTCGCGCAAGGTGTCGCTGCTCTTTACGGTGTACGAGGAGGTCGGCCACGGTGGCGCTTTCGTGCCGGCCGACACGCGCGAGATGATCAGCGTTGACATGGGTTGCGTGGGTGACGATCTGGGCTGCACCGAGCGCATGGTGTCGATTTGCGCCAAGGATTCGGGCGGCCCCTACAACTACGATCTGGTGACCACGCTGTCCAATATCGCGCGCGAGCTGGAGCTCGATTACGCCATCGACGTGTACCCGCATTACGGCTCGGACGTTGAGGCCACGCTTTCTGCCGGCTACGACATCCGTCACGGCCTGATCGGCCCTGGCGTATACGCGAGCCACAACTACGAGCGCAGCCACATCGACGGCGTGCGCAATACCTACGAGCTGGTTCGCGCCTACGTTCAGCGCTAGGGGAGCAGCTTGCGACTCGGCTGACCAATCGCTAAAGCCCGATTTCTCGGGCTTTTTTCGCTTTAGGTCGTTTAGTATTATGATGTATCTAATCTATTAACTAAACGTGTAAATTACTTAACGAGGTGATGCGGTGTATGGATACGTCTGAGTACTTGTCTATGGGTGATGCTGCCCGCCTGCTGGGCGTTACGAAAGCCCGCATATCTCAACTTGCCGCATCGGGAACGCTCGCGTGCGATATTGTGGG
The DNA here is from genome assembly GCF_050313455.1 of Collinsella sp. SGI.180. Classification (NCBI taxonomy): domain Bacteria; kingdom Bacillati; phylum Actinomycetota; class Coriobacteriia; order Coriobacteriales; family Coriobacteriaceae; genus Collinsella; species Collinsella sp. SGI.180. Next base: position 171,486 of record NZ_JBNPLL010000001.1, on the reverse strand, counting down.
CGGACGGAAGATGGTCGAGTACAATTCCGCGGTCGCTTATCAAAAGGTCCGCAAACGTGGACGCCGTCCTGCGGCCGATGTGGGGCGCAAGTTTACGCTGATGTCGGCCGACCATGAGGTCGCGCATGTCTCATTTGATCCGTCGCGCGAATTTCCCTTCGAAATCGCGGAGGTCCTCGATGCACAACGAATGCCGTTTGGCACGTGCTCGAGCTCTTCTCCTACGGTGAATAAACGGGAGCTCAACGTGTGGTGGAGCCATCGGTCAGTGCCCGATGTTCGCCCCGGACTCGTCTCGCGCTATCGTGAACTGGGAATTGCCAGTGGCATCGAGGTCCCGGTTCGGTGCCTGGGCCTCTCGCTTTCGGATTGCTATTGGCTGCGGCCGGCAGAATGCGACGGGCTCAAATGGCGAAACCTCAATTACTTCGAGAATGATTTTGAGCGATCGGCGCCCGAGGGACGTTCGGGTTGGCTGGAGGGCATCGGTCTTAAAAATCCCGACAACACATCCGAGGGCGAGCTTCCTAAATCGTGGATGATTCGCAATGCTGTTCGCGTTCTGGTCAAGGGGTGCGGCATGGACGATCAGCGTCCCTTTAACGAGGCGGTTGCAACGGCTCTACATCGTCGCTTGTTGTCGGAGGGCGAGTTTGTTCCTTATACGGTTGAGCGGATGTTCGATGGCCCTGTGTGTCTGTGCGACGACTTTCTTGACGGCCGCGAGGAATACGTTCCGGCTGTTTACGTTAAGGGCGCACTTGGTAGCCAGCGGGGAAACTCGACATACGACCGGTACTGCCGCTTCCTTGGTAAGCATGGAGCAGACGAGGCTGCCGTGAGAAGGTCTATGTCGCAGATGATTGTCTGCGATGCCCTTTTGGCCAACAGCGATCGCCATTGGCGAAACTTCGGCATCATCCGCAATGTCGACACCCTGGAGATAAGGCCTGCTCCGCTGTTCGATAGCGGCAACTGCCTATGGTACAACGTACCAACTGCCGTGCTCGCAGCTGGGGAGTTTGGGTTTTCTGCTAAGCCGTTTGGGCCCGACCCTTCCGTCCAGCTGGCGCTTGCGGACTCACTCGATTGGTTCGATTCATCGCGGCTCAACGGATTTGTTGATGAGGCGATCGAGATTCTTTCGCAGAGCGAATGGGCCACAGCGGAGGGCCGGCTCGAGTCCATTTGCCGCGGCCTCGAGCGTCGCGTTATCGAGGTGAATGCTGCTGTTGAGGTGCTTCGACACGTGCGGCGATAATCCTGCGGCTACTTGATGGCGGCAGTTACCGTGCCGCCGCCCAGGACGATGTCGCCGCGATAGATAACGACGGCCTGGCCGGGGGCGATGGCTCGCTGCGGCTCGTCAAAGGTCAGAAGCATCTGTCCGTCGGCGCCACGTGTAAGGGTCGCTGCCTGATCCTTTTGACGGTAGCGGTACTTGGTGCCCACGCGAATGTCGCCGGACGTGAGCTCTGCCTCCATGCGGTCGGCAGGGGCGCTCCAGATCCACTCGTTGGCCGTGAGTGCTGTCGCCGTCAGGTCCTCAGCCTCGCCCAGATGCACAATGTTGTTGGCGGCATCGACGCCCGTTACATACACGGGGCGCGCCATCGCGACGCCCAAGCCCTTGCGCTGGCCGACGGTATAGCGCAGTGCGCCGTTGTGGCGTCCGACCACGCTGCCGTCGCGCCATACAATATCGCCTGGCTCGGCGGCATGCCCGCAGCGGCGCTCGATATAGCCCGCGTAGTCGCCGTCCGCGATAAAGCAGATATCCTCGCTCTCGGCCTTCTTGGCGTTGATGAAGCCCTGCTCGGCGGCAATGCGGCGCACGTCGCGCTCTTTGTCCAACCCTGCCAGCGGAAAGATTGTGCGTGCCAGGCGCTCTTGCGTGAGCGAATACAAAAAGTAACTCTGGTCCTTCTTGGAGTCTTCGCCGCGGTGCAGCTTCCAGGTGCCATCGGGCGCTTGGCTCGTTTTGGCGTAGTGACCCGTGGCAATGTAGTCGCAGCCCATATCGAGCGCCGCGTCGAGCAGCGCGCCAAACTTAATATGGCGGTTGCAGATGATGCACGGGTTGGGCGTCAGCCCCTCCTGGTAGGCGGTCACGAAGCGCTCGATAACGTTGCGGTCGAAGGCCTGCTGCAGGTCGAGCACATGGTGAGGTATCCCCAGGCGATCGGCGACGGCCTTTGCATCGGCGATGTCACGGTCGACCTTGCTCATGCCCGTGACGGGATCGGGCGCAGGGCAGGTGAGGCGCATAGTGGCGCCGACGCATTCGTAGCCTTGGCACTTGAGCAGATAGGCAGTCACGCTGGAATCGACGCCGCCGCTCATGGCGACGAGCACGCGCTTGTTGTGCATGGGGAGGTTCTCCTTGGTGGCATGTGGCCAAAAAAGAAAAGCGGCGCGGGAGGCTGGTTCCGCGCCGCAGACATTGTAGCAAGTTCGGACGTCTCGTGGGACACCCTGACGGGATGGGCTCAGACCGCCGGGAGAGAGAGAGGAGGCAGGTTCGTCCCTGAGCTCAACCTATGGGAAAAAAAGGCTCTAGTCTTGGAACAGTGCCGTGGACAGGTAGCGCTCACCGGTATCGGCGAGCAGTGCCACGATGGTCTTGCCCTCGTTCTCGGGGCGCTTGGCCAGCTGCAGCGCGGCCCACACGGCGGCACCGGACGAAATGCCCACGAGCACGCCTTCCTTGTGGCCCACGGCGCGGCCGGTGGCAAAGGCGTTGTCGTTCTCGACGGGGATGATCTCGTCATAGACCTGGGTGTCGAGGACGTCGGGCACAAAGCCGGCACCGATGCCCTGGATCTTGTGCGGACCGGCCTGGCCCTTGGAGAGTACCGGGGAGGTGGCGGGCTCGACGGCGACAACCTGAATCTCGGGGTTCTGCTCCTTGAGGAACTCGCCCACACCGGTCACGGTGCCGCCGGTGCCAACGCCGGCGACGAAGATGTCGACCTTGCCGTCGGTGTCGTCCCAGATCTCGGGGCCGGTCGTGGCCTTATGGATGGCGGGGTTGGCGGGGTTCACGAACTGGCCGGCGATGATGCTGTTGGGGGTCTCCTTCTGCAGCTCCTCGGCCCTGGCGATGGCGCCCTTCATGCCCTTGGAGCCGTCGGTGAGCACGAGCTGTGCGCCGTATGCCTGCATAAGCTTGCGGCGCTCGACGGACATGGTTTCGGGCATGGTGATGATCACCTTGTAGCCGCGAGCCGCCGCCACCGAGGCGATGCCGACGCCGGTGTTGCCGCTCGTGGGCTCGATGATGGTATAGTCGCCGCCGCGCACGAGCTTGCCGGCCTTCTCGGCCTCGTCAATCATGTTCTTGGCGACGCGGTCTTTGACGGACCCGGCGGGGTTGAAGTATTCCAATTTGACGAGAACGCGGGCCTTAAGGTCCTCATCGGCCTCAAAGTGAGTGAGCTCCAAAAGCGGGGTGTGGCCGATAAGCTGATCGATGGACGTATAAACCTTGCTCATGGTGAACCTCCAAGTGTTCAAATGACTGGATACCGTGTGGTTTTACGGTGGCCTAGTAGCTAAACCCATAAACCTTATAGGTTGTTTGTTTAGCTGTTGGCAAGCATAGTAGACACTAAAGCCTAGTAATGCAATAGGAAATAGGAGATTATTACGAGCTGATTAACCACCTTGACTGGAATGGGTATTTTCAAAGCCAATTTTTCGGCTAGAATTTCAACGGATTAAAAGACCGAAAGGCAGCACTATATATGTTGGTTTCTACTAAGGGCAGGTACGCCCTGCGCGTTATGGTCGACCTGGCCGAGCACCAGGCGGCCGGTCGCATCCCGCTCAAAGAGATTGCGGCGCGACAGGGGATTTCCGAGAAATATCTCGAGAACATCTTGGCTACGCTCGTGCGCGCCAACATGCTTTCGGGCATGCGTGGCAAGGGCGGCGGCTACGTGCTCACGCGCCCGCCCGAGCAGTACACGGTGGGAGAGATCTTGCGCCTGACCGAGGGCAGCCTCGCGCCGGTCGCCTGCCTGGATGGCGACTGCAAGGGCTGCTCGCGATCTGATGAGTGCCCCACGCTCGACGTGTGGAAGAACCTGGACAAGCTCATCAACGACTACCTCGACGGTGTGACGCTCGATGCGCTCGTCGCCCCCAACGGGGGCTACGACTACGTCATCTAGCCCCACCAGCCATTTGGGGACGGGGTAGAAATGGTAGATTTTCTTGTCCTCTGAGGCTTGACAAAGGCGAAGGCCGTCCATCGTTGCGATGGACGGCCTTCGTTTTGGCGTGTTGTGGCGGTCCGTATCCGGTTGCTTTAGTTCCTGGCGATGCTGTCGAAGATGCTTCGAGTGATGGACACCAAAATGCTACCCATAAAGGCCGACCCAAAGCTGGCAATGGAGATGCCCGCACCCAGCAGATTTACCGATAGGTAGCTGGCAAGCTCGAGCATAAAGCTGTTGACTACAAGCTGAAAAATACCCAGCGTGATAATGGTGAGCGGCAGCGAGATGACCGTCAGGAGCGGCTTGACGAGCGAGTCGACGACGTTGAGGAACAGTCCCACAAAGGCAAAGCAGACCCAGGCGTCGGCCATGCCGAAGGGCTGAATGCCGGGGACGAGGAACGTGGCGATCGCGATAGCGATTGAGGTCAAAAGCCAGTTGAGCAAGAAGCGCATGGTGGGTTCCTTTCCGGTGCGCGTGACGTGTTGGTGGCGCGTAAGCTCGTTTGCCGCGGCGAATCGGATGGTTGCCTTGGCGTGCGCCTCTGCGTTGGGCGCCCATTGTCTCAGATATTCGTGGAGCTTGCGTGCGCATTCGGTTTCAAAACGGCGTTCGTCCTAAAAAACGCGCCGCTGACAGAGAGTCTTGACACTTTAGTTTGGTGGTGTGCTAAACTGCTACGGGCAAAAGCCACATGCGTTGCCCTATTGCATAGAATGGGCGAACGATGCCCGGTGCCAGTATCAACTTCGATGCCTTTTGGCGGGTTTGGCGGTGATCGATGAATATCGAGAACATGTTTGACAAGCCTGATGTCAAGCAGCTAGTCCACGCATTTAGTCTTTTGGACGACGAGAAAGATATCCAAGCGTTTTTGACCGATATCTGCACACCGCGCGAGATTTGCGATCTATCGCAGCGTCTGCAGGTCGCGCGCTACCTGGACGAGGGCGAGCCCTATGTCGAGGTTCAGGTCCGTACCGGCGCTTCGTCCACCACGGTGAGCCGTGTATCCAAGGCGCTCAACGGCGAGTACGGTGGCTACCGCAAGATCCTCATTAAGCTGGAGGATGGCGAATAGGCCGCGGCAAAACGAATTGTGAAAAACCGCTCCTCCGGGGGCGGTTTTTATATGCCGAATAATTGGTGCAAAGGGGCCAGGTTCGCTTGCACCAACGGACGAGTCTGCCCCCTTGGCACCAATGCGGTGCAAAGCGACTTGTCTCCAAAGCGCCAAAAGATGAAGCTGCGGTGGCAATGTGTCCGCTTGGGCGGGTAGGATGGATGCATTGATTATTGCGAACAGTTTGAGTGGAGGACCATGCCTGTTCGAATCTATACCACTAATGCCGGCACGGATTTGAGCGATGCCGAGTCGGCGCTGCTTGCCGACCTTATTGCCCGCCACGGGCGTGCCGTGCTGCTGGCGCCAACGTTTGCCGAGCTCGACCTGTGCCGTCATGATGCGGCGGAAGCCGGCGTTTCGCTGGGCATCGATTACAAGACGCCCGCGTCGTGGCTTCGCTCGCTTTGGGAGCTTTTGGGCGACGGGCGCGGTTTCGTCGACAACCTGCAGCGCCAGATGCTGTTTTCGGACATGGTCACGCGTCTCGATGATGTCGACCTGCAGCCGCTTTCGCGCAGCCAGGGCACGGTGCGCATGCTTGCGCGCATGGCCCGCGATGTGCTGCCAGGTGTGGCGGGGACAGCTGCCGAGCGATGCCGTGGCAACAATTGCCGGCCTGAGCCAAAAAGCGATGCCGAGGCTCGTGTGTTCGAGCTTTTGCGTGCCTACGCGGGCGGTTTGGACCGTCGAGATATGGTCGAGCCCTGCGAGGCGGCTGACATTATGGCCAGCGCTCTGGCCGATAATCTGCCGGCGTGCGCCCGTGCCGTCTGTGTACGCGGCGTCACGTCGTTTACGCACGGTCTGCTCGAGCTGCTGTCTGCTGTGGCGAACAGTGGGGGAGAGGTCGTCGTGCTGCTTGCTCGCGAGCAGGCGGCGATGCGCGAGGAACTTGCCGCGGCATTTGATGCCAGCGGTGTGCTGTTTGAGGTCGCGCCGCTGGGGGAGGACGCCGTCGCGTCTGATGCCGCTTGTGGAGCTACCGCTCAGCCTGCCTTTATTGAGGTCGCTGGCCCCCACGCCCGTGCTCATGCTTATGCGGACGCAATTGATGATCTGGTAAAAGCGTGCCAGGGTTTCGGGGCCGACGATACCGCCGGCCTCTCCGCCGACCCCGTACGCGTGCTCGTTGTTTCTGCCCGGGCACCCCAGCTGTTCGGTGAGCTCGCCTCTCGTCTGGCGGCTCATCATATCGCTGCCGAGACAACTGAATTCACGGCGTTTTCCCAATCCATTGCGGGCAGGCAGTTTGCGGCGCTTGCCAGCTTGATCGAGCGCATGAAGGCGGCCGATGAGGGTGTGGCGTCAAAGACCGAGTGGTGGCCCGCGCCGGAGCTTACCGACTGGATCTACAGCCCGCTTTCGGGCGCTGATGCCGCCAATGCCCGTATCTTCGATAAGAATATGCGTCTCTCGCGTAGCAAGACTACCGCGGGCGCTAAGAGCCTGCTGCAGAGCGTGCAAGGCCAGGTGAGGGGCGCACGCAAGGCGGCGAGCGACGAAAACTGGTTTAAGAACGTACCGTGTGTGGTCTCGGACGTGTTCCAGGCACTGTGGCGCGACAAGCCCGTGACGGCGCTCAAGGCCATGCTTGCCGTTGCCGAGGCGTTGCCCGATCGCTCGCTGGGCAGCCTGGATGGCCAAGCTCGTCGCCAAGCGGAGACGGCCCTGCTGCGCCACGCCATCGACATCCTTATGAATGACGCCCGCGCGCTCGACGTGTCGCAGGCCGCGACCGTGCCCGTGCTCGATGGCATTCGCACCAAGGTGGACAAGCGTAGCACCGCCTACGATTACGAGACCTACGAGGTTGACGGTGCGCCACGTGCCCAGGTTCGCTTTGCCTCGCTTGCCGATGCGGCGGCTCTGCGCCCCGGCAGCTACGATGCCGTGCTGTTTGCCGATGTCGATCTGGACAGCTATCCGCTCTCACACGAGGAAGGACCGCTGGCCACGTTGGCTGCGAGCCTTGGTCGCGAGGGCGTGACGCTTGAGCCTGCGGCCTTGTTGCGCGTGCGCTTTGGCCACGCGATGCGGGCGGCACGTGGCCCGGTTGCGCTTGCGCGCGTGACGCACGATCGCCAGGCGCGCGAGTGCTATCCGGCTGCCGTGTGGACCGAGTTGCGGGCGCATGCCGAGGCCACCGGTGCCGCTCAGGTGACATGCGTGGGCGAGGGCGATATCGTAGGTGATTTTGACCCTGCAGCCGGCAAGGGCCTCAAGCGCGAGCGCGTGGCATGCGAGGCTCCTCAGCATTTGAGCGAGGCGGCCGTGCCATATCTGGTCTTGCGCCGTCGGGACGGCGAGGGCGAGGACGCGCCGCTTGTACCGCGTCTGACGTCTGCCTCGCAGATCGAGGCCTATTCCACCTGCCCGCTGTGCTGGTTCGTCTCGTATCGCGTTAAGCCCCAGTCTATCGACGCGGGTTTTGGCAACATGGAGAAGGGCAACTTTGTCCACGACGTGCTGGAACATCTGCATGCCCGTTTGCCCCAAGAGGGCATGGAGCGTGTGACGCCCGAAAACCTGCCGCGTGCGCAGGAGCTGCTGCACGAGGTCTTTGCCGAGACCTTGGCCGAGCACGCCGGCAAGCGTGGCAACGAGGGCCCGCTGGTGCCGCTCTCGCCGGTGGAGGAGCGTCAGGTTGCCGAGATCTTGCCGCAGCTGGAGGGCGTGCTTGCCTGCGAGTCCGAGGCGCTTGCCCCCTTCGCTCCGCGCTACCTGGAGTTTGCGTTCAACGAGCTCCAGGTCGAGTATGCCGGCTGGCCGCTCGGCGGGCGCATCGACCGTGTGGATGTGGATGCCGAGAATCGCGCTGTGGTGATTGACTACAAGCATCGCACGGGCGTTGAGGAGTTTAAGCTCGCCGACCCCACGGTGCGCGACGAGGAATCGGGCACGGCGCCCATCGACGATCCGCGCTGGTTGCCGCCACATACCCAAACGCTCATCTACGCCCAGGCCATGCGCCGGGCGCTGGATTTGGATACCCGTGCGGCACTCTATTTTTCGACCAAGGGCGGCAAGCCCGCGTTGCGCGGTGCCGCGAGCGCCGAGCTGCTCGAGGAGGAGCGTGGCGACGGTCGCATCCCGGGCCTTAAGAAAGGTTTTCCCGGCGAGGGTGGCAGCATGGACTTCGACGCCCTGCTCGATCGCGTGGAGGCCGGCATCGCCGAGCGCTTGCGCGAACTCGAGGCGGGCAACGTCACTGCTGTCGACCCGGCGTCGACGCAGGCCGCGCATGCCCGCTGCTCGTATAACCACGAAGGAACGTTTGTAAGGAGGGACGTGTAGACCATGGATCTTTCGACCTTGATGCCGCAACAGCTGCAGATCGTCAAGACGCTCGACCGTCCGCTGTTTGTCTCGGCGGGCGCCGGTTCGGGCAAGACCTTTACCCTCACGCGCCGCATCGTCTACGCGCTCTCGCCCGAATCCGGCCCGTTCGTCGAGCATCTGGACCAGGTGCTCGCCATTACCTTTACCAAGGATGCCGCGGCCGAGATTCGCGATCGCGTGCGCCGTGCGCTTATCGACGAGGGCATGGACGAGGAAGCGCTGACCGTCGACGACGCGTGGATCTCGACCATTCACGGCATGTGCTCGCGTATCCTGCGCGCACACGCGCTGGAGTTGGGCATCGACCCCGAGTTCACGGTGCTCACCGATACCGACGAGCTCATGGACCAGGCTGTTGAGCATGTGCTGGGTCGCGCGACGGCACCCGATGCCGCCCCCGAGCTCGCGGCATCGCTCAAGGCCCTCTACGCCTGGTATCCCATGGCGGGCGAGGGCGGCCCCTTTGGCGCCGGCACGACCATCAAGGGTCTGGTGCGCGACCTGCTGGAGCTCTCGAGCCAGCTGCCGGGCGGTATGGACGATGTGTGCGTGGCGCGCGGCCAGGCCGATACCTCGGCGCTCGCCGATGCCTATCGATCGGCGCTGGGTGCAAGCAAGGCGGCGACCGAGAAGGCGCAGACGGCGCTCGATGCCATCGACGCGTTCGAGGCGAGCGGCAAGACCATGTCCGATGCGGCGCGACTCATGATGTCGTGCGCCATGCCGCGCGCGAGCAAGGCATTCCCCAAGGAGCAGGTCGAGCTGCTCAAGGCCGAGGCCGCCGATGCATTTATCAATATCGTGCTTGCCTGCGGTGGCCCCGCGCTCGATGCGCTGGTGGGCTTGGCCCGCTCTGTAGAGGCCGAGTATCGCGCGCTGAAGGCTGCCCAGTCCGCCCTCGATAATAACGACCTGCTGCGCATGGCCTACGAGGCCCTGCGCGATTACCCTGCCATTCGTGCTGCGTACGAGGGCCGCTTTAAGATGGTCATGATCGACGAGTTTCAGGATACCGATCAGATGCAGGTCGATCTAATCCGCTACCTGACGGGTGCGGGGGAGCGCGCGCTGTGCACCGTGGGCGATGCGCAGCAGTCGATCTATCGCTTCCGCGGCGCCGAGGTCGAGGTGTTCCGTCGCCAGGAGCGCAAGGTGGGATCGACGGCGGCGTCGGAGACGGTTGCCACGTCCGATGCCCCCGCCGGCGAGCTCGTCAAGCTCGTGCGCAACTTCCGCAGCCACGACGAGGTGCTGCGCTATGTGGCCCGCGTCTTCGACGGCGACGACGGCGGCCTGATGCAGGGCTTTTTGGATCTTGAGGCGAGCGACGGCCGCAAGGACGCGCTGGTGGCGGATGCCTCGCGCCGCCAGGCCCTCTTTGTTGCCGGCGGCAGTACGCAGGAGCGCACACAGGCCAAGGCCCGCGCGATCGCGGAGCGATTCCGCGCGCTTGCCGATGCCGGCCAGCCCCAGGGCGGCATGGTGCTGCTGCTGGGCCGCATGACCAACGCAGACGTCTACGCACAGGCCTTCCGTGACCAGGGGCTCGACTGCGTCATCGCGGGCGGCTCGGTCTTTGCCCAAGCTGCCGAGGTGCAGACGGTGCGCGCCCTGGTTTGTGCCCTCGCCAATCCGGCCGATACGGCGCAGGGTCTTATGCCACTGCTGGCCTCGCCGATGTTTGCACTCGGCGCCCAGGAGTTCCTGGCGCTGGCGACCAAACTCGACGATCAGACGGGCGAGACGTCGCGCCGCAACATCGATGCGGGCATCATGAGCGATTCCGATGTGCCGGGCTTGCAGGGCTTGCCGCTCGTGACGCGTGCCCGCGAGGTGCTGCGCTACGCACTGCGTCGCGTGGGGCGTGATTCGTTCGCCGCCATCGCGCGCGACGCGGTCAATGCCTCCGGCTGGTTCGTGCGCCTGGCGCAGCGCGGCCCCGAGGGCAAGGCCATCGCCGCCAACGTGCTCAAGGCGCTCGATGCCGTGGCCGAGGCGGAGGCCGAGTTCGGTAACTCGCCGCGCTCCATTGCGCTTGCCTTCGATCGCTTCCTGGCGGGCAAGGAGGCCCCGGGCGCCCTCAACGAGGAGGGCGACGGCGCGGTGCGCATCATGACGGTTCATGCCTCCAAGGGTCTGGAATATCCGGTCGTGGCGGTCGCCGAGTGCTTTGGCGTGCGTAAGTCCTCGGGTGCGGCACAGATGGGTCGCGTCGAGGGCGGAGCGCAGGTCGTGGCGCTGCCGGCACGCTTCGACGGCGTTAAACTCTCGGACGGTACGTTCGTAAAGGGCGATGACGTCAAAAAGCAGTTTGAGCATGCGTTTAAGGGCAAGGGCACGTCGCTGTGGCTACCGCCGGAGCTCATGGAGGACGTCTGTGCGACGGGTTCTCCCGCCGAGGCATTTGCTCGCCTGCGCAACGACGACCTGCAGCTTTCGCTCGAGGAGCGGGCCCGTTTGCTCTATGTTGCTATGACCCGTGCGCGCGAGCTGGTGATCTTGGCGATGGATGCCGGCGTGAGCCGTGGCAAGGTGACGGCGCCGATCTTCGATGTCGAGACCGATCTGACCTACGACGTGCTGCGCCGCATTCTGCCGACCGACGCTTTGGACATGCCGCAGCTCGATGCCGACCGCCTGGTATTCGACAACTCCCAGCCGGGCGACTACGAGCTCATTTCGCTTTCGGACTTTACCTTTGGCGAGCAGGCGTTTGAGGCCAACGCTTCGCTGGATGCCGAGGGCAGGCTCGTTCGTGGCGATACCGATGTCGCCGATAATGCTGCGCACTCAACCGTGCCCGGTCCTGCCGACCCCAAGCCCGATTCGTTTGAACTCGTATATCCCCAGGCGGCGGGCGTGCGCATGGGCACGTGTCCGTTCCCGGCGCGTGATTCGTACAGCTATTCGTCGATCGCCGCGGCGCTCCATGCCGAGACGGAAGACCGTGCCGCCGAGGCGCGTGTTCCCATGGACGAGGCGGGCGACGATGCCGAGTCGGATGGCTCGGAGATGGCCGATGCAGACGTGGCTGCTGTCGAGCCCGCCGGCAACCCCATGGCGCTGGGCTCGGCGTTCCATGCCGCCTGCCAGTGGCTCATCGAGATGGGTGCCGATGCGCTGCCTGCTGAGCGTGCCGATGCGCTGACGCGCCTGTGGTGCCTGACGCCGGAGCAGCGCGAGCGTTTTGACGTTGCCCTGAATCGCTGGCTCAGGTCGTCGGTCCGTGCCGAGCTTCTTGCCTGGCCGTGCGTCCGTGCCGAAGTGCCGTTCTTCTCGCTGGGCTGCGAGGACAAGGACATTGCCCGCTTCGGTGCATATGCCGAGGGCGCCATCGATGCGCTGGCGACCGACCCGGCCGATCCGTCACGCGCACTGGTCATCGATTACAAGACGGGTGGCACGCCGGATGAGACACCCGACCAGCTGCTTGAGAAGCACGCCCTGCAGGCGCGCGTCTATTCGGATGTTCTGCATAAGGCGGGCTTTAAGACGGTGACCGTCAAGTTCGTCCGTGTGGAGCAGACGGCCCCAGCTGTCTTAGTCGAGCTCACCGAGCCCCAGGTGGTCACCTACAACCTCTAACCCTCAGATAACGTGCGGTGGAATCCCTCCCGATTCCACTGCAGCTCAGGGGTAGCTAATTTGGGACGGGGCTCTTTTAGCTACCCCCATACATCGGTTGAGATGTATTCCGACCCCGACTCGTTCGCCGTCAGTCAAAGGGTAGCTAAAAAAGCCCCGTCCCAAATTAGCTACCCGTGTGGGTTTGGCTAGGTTCGGGCACTGTCCGTGCCGTGGGGTAAAATCGTTCAGTCAGAACACGAACCCGCATCGGAGCTCATCACATGGCATTCGTCCATCTGCACAACCACACTGTTTTCTCCATGCTCGACGGCGCAACCCGTATCCAGGATATGGTCAACCGTGCCGTAGAGCTGGGCATGCCCGCCGTGGCCATTACCGACCACGGCTACATGTATGGCGTGCCCGATCTGGCGCTGGCCTGCGACGCCGTCAACCACAATACGCCCGAGTACAAAACGTGGAGCCACGACAAGGCCTTCTTGGAAAAGGACCGCCGCGACGAGCTGGTGGAGCCCGATCCCGAGGCAAACCCGCGCGAGCATGCCCAGTATGTGAAGGACATGGCCATGTGGGACGAGAAGGGCAATATCGACGAGCTCAAGCCGCCTCTGGTCATCAAGCCCATCTTTGGCTGCGAGGTCTACTTTACGCCGGACGAGACGCTCGCCCGCGACCACAAACCCGAGCTCTACCACATGATCCTTCTGGCCAAGGACCAGGAGGGCTACGTCAACCTGATGCAAACGGTTTCCGAGGCCGCCGTGCAGGGCTTTTACTACAAGCCGCGCGTGACGCTCGACAACCTGCGCCGCCACGCCAAGGGCATGATCTGCACCAGCGCCTGCATCGCGGGCATCATCCCCAAATACATCGACCGCGGTGACATGGAAGGCGCCATCAAGTGGGCCGAGACCTTCCGTGATACCTTCGAGCCTGGTGACTTCTACATCGAGATCCAGGAACACGGCATCACCACCGATAACGGCCTGACCGACGAGCAGATGGACCGCACGCTCATTGATATCGCCAAACAGGTGGGCGTCAAGGTCATCGCCACCAACGACTTCCACTACCTGCGCCGCGAGGACGCGCCCGTGCAGGACGTCATCATGTGCATCGGCATGAACGCCAAGGTCGACGACCCCAACCGCATGCGCATGACCGGCTCGGAGTTTTACATGAAGACCGAGGAGGAGATGCGGGCGATGTTCCCGTATTGCCCCGAGGCCTGCGACAACACGCTCGAGATCGCCGACAAGTGCTACGTTGAGCTGGACTGGGACTCCATCATCCTGCCGCGCTTTCCGCTGCTCGATCCCGGCGAGACGCACGAGAGCCAGTTCCGCCGCGAGTGCGAGAAAGGCCTGCGCCAGCACTACGGTGACGACTGGGCCACGCGCGAGATCGGTGGCGTCAACATCAAAGAGCGCTTTGAGTACGAATACAAGGTCATTTGCGACAAGGGCTTTGCCGCCTACTTTTTGATCGTCGCCGAGTACGTGCAATGGGCCAAGGACAACGGCATCGGCGTCGGCCCCGGCCGTGGCTCGGCCGCCGGCGCTATCGTCGCCTACGCCATGAACATCACCGCGTTCGACCCGCTCGAGAACGGTCTGATGTTCGAGAGGTTCCTGTCCCCGCAGCGTACCGAGATGCCCGATATCGATATGGACTTCGACGACGAGCGGCGTCTCGAGGTCGTGGAGCACGTTCGCCAGCTCTACGGTCCCGAGAAGGTCACCCACGTCATCACCTACTCGACCATTAAGGCCAAGCAGGCCATCAACGACGCCGCGCGCGTCCTGGACTACCCGGTCTACATGGGCCAGCGCCTGTCCAAGATGGTCTCGAGCGACCCCAAGGTCAAGCTCAAGCAGGTGCTCGAAAAACAACCCGGCAAAGAGGACCTGTTTAACCCCGACTTTGCCGAGGCCTATAAAAAGGACGACGACGCCCGCCGCATCATCGACACGGCGCTCTCGATTGAGGGCCTCACCCGTGGCGAGGGCGTGCATGCGTGCGCCGTTCTGATCTGCCGCGACCCCGTCAACGAGCACGTGCCCACCAAGCTCGACACCAAGGGCGGTGTCGAGATTACCCAGTACGAGGGCCATACCGTTGCCGACATGGGCCTGCTCAAGATGGACTTCTTGGGCCTGCGTACGCTGACGGTTATCTCCAAGGCCAAGGCAAACATCAAAAAGAACTTCGGCATCGACATCAAAGAGGAAGAGATTCCCTTTGACGATCCCGAGATCTTTAAGCTCATGGGCTCCGGCCACACCGCCGGCGTCTTCCAGGTCGAGTCCGCCGGCATGACGGCCACGATCAAGAACATGAAGCCCACCGAGTACAAGCACGTCGTGGCATTGATCGCCCTGTACCGCCCGGGCCCGCTGGGCGCCGGCATGGTTTCGTCCTACATCAACCGTATGAACGGCAAGGAGCCGGCCGTCTCCTACGACGACCGTCTGGACGACATCTTGGGCGAAACCTACGGCACCATGGTCTACCAGGAGCAGGTTATGCTCATCTCCGTCGAGATGTGCGGCTTCTCCAAGGGCGAATCGGACTCGCGTATCCGTAAGCCCGTGGCTAAGAAGAAGATCAAGCTGCTCACGTCGACGGTGCTCCACTGGGAGGATGGCTCGGACGAGACCACCTACGACCACTGGATGAACGGCGCCATCAAGAACAACTACACGCGCGAGGTCGCCCAGAAGATTTGGGACGATGTTCTCGAGTTCGCGTCCTACGCCTTTAACAAGTCGCACTCCGCCGGCTACGCCATCTTGGTTATGCAGACGGCGTGGCTCAAGGCGCACTATCCGCACGAGTACATGGCGGCCGTCCTGACGTCCTATACGGGCAAGACCGACAAGATCGTGCACTACGTCTCGGCATGCCGTCACGACGGCATCCCTGTGCTTTCGCCAGATGTCAACGAGTCCGGTACCGAGTTCACGGCTACCAAGGAAGGTGTGCGCTTTGGTCTGGCCGGCATCCGCGGCGTGGGCACCGGCGTGGCGCAGGCGATTATCGCCGAGCGCGAGGCGGGCGGTCCGTTTAAGACGCTGCATGATTTTGTCGAGCGCGTGGACTCGAGCCAGGCCAACCGTCGCGTGATCGAATCGCTCATCAAGGCAGGTGCCTTCGACTCCACGGGGTATCCGCGTCGTCAGATGATGCACTTTGTGGACAAGAACAACCCCGAGAACATCATCGATGCCGCGGCAAAGCGCCAGAAGGATCGCGCGAGCGGCCAGACGTCGTTCTTCGACATGTTTGGCGACGTTGAGGGCTCGGGCTTTGAGGTGAGCGTACCCGATCCGGATGGCCAGGAGTGGGACCGCCACCTTAAGCTGAGCCAGGAGAAGGAGGTTCTGGGCATCTATGTCTCGGACCACCCGCTGCGCCCGTTTGAGTATGCGCTCAGCAAAGCGCGCGACTTCTCGTTTTCGCAGATCGACACCGGCTACGAGGTGCAAAACCCCACGGGCGGCACCATCAACCAGGAGATTCCCGAGGGCAAGGCGCTGTGGTGGGCCGGTATGGTCTCGAGCGTGTCCAAGCGCGTGACCAAAAACGGCGACCCCATGGGCATCGTGCAGCTCGAGGACATGGAAGGCGAGGCCACGGTCGTGGTGTTCCCCAAGACCTTCAAGGAGGCCGAGGGGTATCTGTACGGCGAGGTCGACCCCGAGACCGGCGCGCAGCTGTCCGACGCGTTTGTGCGCATTAAGGGCAAGCTCGAGCGCTCGGACCGCGGCGACCAGATCATCGCGCAGGAGATCGTGCCGCTTGAGCTCAACGAGGAGAACAACAAGCCCAAGGTGTTTGAGGTCATGGTGCCCAACAGCCGCTTTAGCCAGGGCAACATGGCGCGTCTTGCCACGGTGCTCACCGCCAACCCGGGCGGCGACCGCGTAGAGATCTTTATCGAGCAGGCGGACGGGCGCGTGCTGCGTGCCGAGGTACCTGCTAAGGTCAACGCACGCTCGATTCCGCTGTTGGCCGAGGCCAAGGCCATCGTGGGTAACCAAGGCAGAGTGACGGTGATCTAAGGACGCCGTTGGCGGGGTAGCTAATTTGGGACGGGGCTTTTTTAGCTACCCTTTGGCTGACGGCGAATGAGTCGGGGTCGGAACACATCTCAACCGACATATGGGGGTAGCTAAAATAGCCCCGTCCCAAATTAGCTACCCCGGGTGAGATTGGAGGAAGCGATGGCGCAGGGGACGTTTGTGCAGGCGCTTCGTAAGGAGGCGGCGCTCAGCAGTACCTTTATGAAGGGGCGTTCGCTCATGCTCAACGGCGCCGTGCTGTCGTTTGAGGACTCCGGCTCGCGCTTCTCCAAAAACGTGAATATCGAGGGTACGGTGCGTGGTTCGCGCGGCGACCTGTATAAGACGCACGTGGCGCTCGATATGGACGAGCACGAGGTTGTCGATTACGACTGCGATTGCCCCGCCGCCTTCCGCTATTCCGGCATGTGCAAGCACGCCATCGCCACGGCGTTGGCGTATCTGGATGCCAGCGGCGCCGAGCCCGTCGAGGGTTTGCGCACGCCGGTCCGCACGTTTACGGTGTCGCCCGCACAGTCCAAGCAGCCCACACGCTCCGCGCCCAGCGCATCTGCGGTCAACCCCAACTTTCCCTTCCCGGCGCCCGTGCCCACGAGCCCGAGCCTTGTGGCAGCGCTTTCCGATCTTTCGGACGCGCGCATGGATAAACTCGTGGCCATGCGCCGCAAGCTCGCTGGCACCATTGACCCCGATGCGCCCAAAGCAGTGCTGGAGCCCTCGCTGGTGCCGTACTACAATCCGCTGTTTGCCGATCGCTTTAGCTGGGCGCTTGAGTTTCGCATCCGCTGCGGATCGGTGTCCTACGTGGTTAAGGATATCGACGGCATGGCCGATGCCTATGTGCGCGGCGGTACGTTCTCCTATGGCAAGAAGCTTACGTTCCTTCATGCGCCCGAGGCTTTCGATGATGTATCGGCAAAGCTGCTCGACTTTGTTGCAATGACGGTCGCCTACCTAGGCGATATTACGAGCTCGCGCTCGGCATCGTACGACTTTGCCCGCAGCGGTTTTGTCGCCGAGCGTCAGTTGCCGGTATCCGAGTATTCCATCGTGTCCGTGCTGGACCTGCTGCGTGGCAGGACCATGTCCTTTGAACCTGCTTGGTCGCGGGGGACGACGACGCACCGCGCCTACGAGATGACGGTCGAGTCGTTGCCGGAAGGGGAGAACGAAGTCCCGGCTAAGCGCCCGCCGCTGATTGCTGCCAAGATTGTGCCGGCAGCCGGGGGCAGCTACGACTTGCGCCTTCCGGCCGATACGTACTGCTTTGCCTCGGGCGACGTCGCCTATCTGGTCGATACGCGCCGCGCGCGCCGTACCGACACGGCGTTTGCCCAACATGCCGCGCCGTTCCTATCGCACTTGTTGCCCTGCCGCACACCGGTCCATATCGCCGCCGACCAGGTGGGTGAGTTTTGCCGCATGGCGCTGCCTATCTTGCGCGACTACACCGACCTTACCGCGCCCGCTGCGCTCGATACCGTGGCGCCCGAGCCGAGCTTTGCCATGGCGATCGGCGTCGACGATGGCCTTGTGACCTGCAAAATTACGGTTACCTACGGCGATTGGTCGGCAGATCTCTTTAGCATGGGCGCTCCGGGCAGCCCCTTCGAAGAGCAGCGCCCGGGCGTGCCGCCGCGCGACGAGGTGGCAGAGTTTCGCGTTATGGATACGGCGGCCCTGTATTTCGACTTTTACGAGGGTGGCCTGGCGTTTGAGGAACGCGATGACGAGAGCCTGTTCCACTTGCTGACTGAGGGCCTGTCTGCCCTGTCCGAGCTGGGCGAGGTCATGCTCAGCGACCGCCTGCGCCAGATCTCGGTCCGCCCTGCGCCCAAGCTTTCGGTGCGCGCCACCGTCAAGAGTAACCTGCTCGACGTCGAACTGGGCGCGAGCGGCCTTTCGGCGGCAGACCTTGCCATCTACCTCGATTCCTACAAGCGTCACCAGACGTTTGCTCGTCTCACATCGGGCGACATCATTCGCCTGGACGAGGGAGCCCGCGCCGCGTTTGGCCTTGCCGAGGATCTGGGGGTCGATGCTGTCGACCTGCTCGACGGCGTGTCGCTTCCCGCGTCGAGTACCCTGTTCGTCGACAGCATGCTTGCGCGCACGTCCGCGCTCGAAGCCGATCGCGACGCTGCATTCCGTCGCACCGTCGAGCGCCTGGACACGCTCGGCAAGATGGACTTTACGGTGCCGGCCTCGCTCAAGGCCACGCTGCGTGGCTACCAGGTCGATGGCTACCAGTGGCTCGGTTCGCTCGAACACCTGGGCCTTGGCGGCATCTTGGCCGACGACATGGGCCTGGGCAAAACGCTCCAGATGATCGCGCATATCCTGGCGCGCGTGGAGGCGGGGGACGCTAAGCCCACGCTTGTGGTGTGCCCTGCGTCGCTCGTGTACAACTGGACTGCCGAGCTGGAGCGCTTTGCCCCGTCGATTGATGTGTGCGCCATTGTGGGCACCAAGGCCCAGCGTCGCGTGCAAATTGCCGGCGTGGCCGAGCATAACGTGGTCGTGACGTCGTATGACCTCATGCGCCGCGATATCGACGAGTACGTCGAGCAGGACTTTGCCCGCGTGGTGCTGGATGAAGCCCAGTACATTAAAAACCCGCTCACGCAGGTGGCTCGCGCCGCAAAGCGTCTGCCGGCCGGTGTGCGCTTTGCCCTGACGGGTACGCCCATCGAAAACCGCTTGTCCGAGCTCTGGAGCATCTTCGACTTTTTGATGCCGGGCCTGCTCGGCACGCGCGAGTCGTTTGCCAAGCGCTTCGAAAGCCCGGTCGAGCACGCCGAGGGTGACAGCGCCGCTCGCCTACAGGCGCTCGTGTCGCCGTTTGTGCTGCGCCGCGTCAAGGAAGACGTGGTGGCCGACCTGCCCGAGAAGATCGAGGATACGGTGATGGCGCAACTCACCGGCGAGCAGCGCAAGCTCTACCTGGCCAACCAGGACCGCATTGCCCAGCAAGTGCAGCACCGCGAGGCCGGGGAGTTCAAAAAAGATAAGCTCAAGGTACTTGCCGAGCTCACCAAGCTGCGCCAGATCTGCTGTGATCCTCATCTGCATTACGCGGACTACAAGGCCGGAAGCGCCAAGCTCGATACGTGTATGGAGCTCGTCCACGGCGCGCTCGACGGCGGTCATCGCATCTTGCTGTTCAGCCAGTTTACGGGCATGCTCGATATCATCGGCAAGCGCCTGGCCAAGGAGGATATCGCCTTCCTTAAGCTTACGGGCGCATCGTCTAAAGAGAGCCGCGCCAAGATGGTTGCGCAGTTCCAAGCGGGCGAGGTGCCGGTGTTCTTGATTTCGCTCAAGGCGGGCGGCGTGGGCCTTAATTTGACGGCTGCCGACGTGGTCATCCACTACGACCCGTGGTGGAACGTGGCGGCGCAGGACCAGGCGACCGACCGCGCCCACCGCATTGGCCAGCAGCACACCGTGACCGTGTACAAGCTCATCGCCAAGGACACGATCGAGGAACGCATCATGCAGATGCAGGAGTCCAAGCGCGACCTGGTCAACAGTGTGCTCGGCGGCGATGGCATCTCGTCGGCGCTGTTTACCCGCGAGGATGTTCTGGCGCTGCTCGGTGGCGACGGTCGCTAGCTGCGCGCGGGATGGGGCTGCCGGGCTGGGCCAGGTCGCCGGTTCGTCCTGGCCCGACCGCTTGCCTCACCCGTTATGTGTTCATTTGCAATGCCATGGATGGTTCGGCGCTCTTTGGGCATAAGAACTAACGAGAACATTGGCACATCAGCAAAGGAGAACATCATGGCGAAATTCTTTAAAGACTCCGACGGCAAGCTCGTTGCCGCTCTTGGCGACGACGTTGCGTCCCCTGCCGGCTGCACGGAGCTGACGGCAAACACCGAGGATGCGGCGCACGAGAAGCACGTGCCTGTTGTCGAGATCGAGCGCGACGGCCACGTCATTCGCGCGCGCGTGGGCTCGACGGAGCACCCCATGCTGCCCGAGCACTACATCGAATGGATCGCGCTTGAGGCCGAGGGCCGCCTGGAGGTCCATTACCTTGAGCCCGGCATGAAGCCCGCGACGTTTTTCGCTGGCGGCTCCAAGACCGGTACCGTCTATGCCTACTGCAACCTGCATGGGCTGTGGTCCGCGACGTTCTAGGAGCGCGCCCCCGCTCGGGGTATCATAGCTAGCATATGCACATGCAAGCGCCGGCTGCATTATGCGGCCGGCGCTTTTACTACGGTTTCGATGGTTTACGACGGAAAGGGCTGGGCCATGAAGCTCGCGCTTGCACAGATCGATATGCGCCTGGGTGATATTGAGGGCATTTGCGGTCGCATCGAGGACCAGGCTCGTCTGGCCCACGAGCGCGGGGCGCGCGTGCTGTGCGTCCCGGCTCCGCTCTTTATGGGTGCTCTGCCCGGCGGCCTGATGGGTACTGCCGACTTTGAGCACGACATGCTGACAGGCCTGACCGGTGTTGCCGAGCGTATCCAAGAGCTCGATATGATCTGCATCGTGCCCGCGGCGGTTTCGTTTGAGGGCCAGCCGCTGCTCGACTACATGATGCTCAAGGACGGTCGTGTGGTGCCGGCGCGATCGAGCATTGCCCTGCAGCGTGGCGAGAACAACGACACGCGTTGGGCGCCGCCGGTGTTCGACGTGGACGGCGTGCGCATCGCCGTGATTTTTGACTTGGACCGCGAACTCGAGATGTTGCCGACCGGTGTTGACCTCATTGCGTATTTCCAATTCAACGCGTTTGACATGACCGACCGCGAGACTGCCGCCATCGCCGCCGTTCGCAGCGGTGCCTACCGCAAGATCGCATCTAAGCGCAGCGTGTGGTTTGCCTGCATGGCGCCGGTCGGTGCGTACGACGAGTCGGTATATACCGGCGGTTCGTTTGTGCTCGACGACTGCGGTCGCGTGGTGGCCCAGGCGCCGTGTTTTGAGGAGAGCCTGCTGGTTCAGGAGATTCAGCGCGGCGTGATGCTCGATGCCCTGGAAGATCACGAACTGCCCGAGTTTCGTTCCGAGGAGTGGCTGTGGCAGGCGCTGGTGCTCGCCGTGCGCGACAATGCCCGCGCTCGCGGCGCGTCGCGTGCTGTGGTGGCACTCGAGGGTGACTTGCCGTCGTCCCTGCTGGCAGCACTTGCCGTTGACGCTCTGGGCCCGCGTAATGTGATTGGCCTTGTGCTGGGGCGCAACCGTATCTTTACGCCTGCTCAGGAAGAGGCCGAGGCTGCCCGCTGTGTCGCCGTCCGCGCGATTGCCGAGCGCCTGCACATTCGCACCGTCGAGCGCGATGCACCGGATGCGGCGCGTGTGCTCGATCGCGACGTGTCGGCGGGCGATGCCGAGCGTCTGCGCTCGCGTGCGCTGGGCCTGATGCTCGAGGATACGGCGCTCGAGCTGGGCGCCATGGCGTTGAGCCCGCTCTCCAAGACCGAGTACGCGCTAGCGGCACCCGCACTGTCCGGCGGCTACCAGGGCGACTTTGCGCCCTTTGGCGATGTGTACCTGTCGACGCTTGAGTTTGTGGCGCGCGTGCGCAACCGCACGTCTGCCGTGGTGCCCCAAGAGCTCGTGACGCTCAACGCGGTGGAAGATTGTATGGAGCGAGTGCTGGCGCAGGCGCTCTCGACGCTCGACGGTCCGGTCGATATGCTCGACCGCGCGGCACAGCTGCTCGGCGGGCTTGAGCCGGGTGAGGTCGATGGCGCGCTCGAGGCGCACGTGGACCGCAATCGATCTTTCGACGACATCCCGATGGCCGCTGGCAAGCCTGAGGCCTGCTCGCTGCTGCTGATGCTCGTTCGACAGGGTGAGGCTGCCCGTCGCATGTTGCCGACGGCGCCGATCGTTTCGGCCCGTTCGTTTGCCGAGCGCGCTTGGCCGTACATGCTTGCGTGGTCCGATTTGGGGCTCAACGGCAAGGAGCGCATGACGGTTGATTCACTGGCGCGCGCCGAAGTGCGCCGCTTTGCCGATAGCGATACGGGCGATCGCATACGCGGTGAGATGATGGGTCTGTTGGGTGAGCTGTTGGGTATTTCGCCCGAGCAGATGGAGGAGCTGCGCTCTGAGGACGGTCAGCGTCGTTTGCACGAGGGAATGAAAAAGTTCGAGGGCGAGGTCCAGGACGCCATCGAAAGGATGATGGGCGGCCAGGGCGGACCGCAGGGCGGGCCCCAGGGTACGCCGATGCCACATCCGCCGGTGGATCCCCGTCAGTTTCCTTTTTTCTCGCAGAACTAAACTGGGGATAGGATTCGCTCCCAACCCCGATGCTTTAGCTAAGCATCTTGGCCCTGTTGTGTTATTCTAGAACAGACGTTCGTGAATAGTGCGTGGGGCCTTGCCTCGCGCTGCGCTTGTGGCGAGGGGAGGTTGGCTTGGTTATCTTGGGTATCGACCCTGGTTTGGCCCATACGGGGTGGGGGATTATCGAGGAACGACGTGGCGAGGTTCGCTGTCGTGCCTATGGCTGCATCGAGACCAGTGCTGGAAGTCCGCTCGCGGTGCGCCTGTCGCATATCGCCCGCGACCTTAAGGGCGTTGTCGAACGCTATCGTCCCGATACCGCTGCTATCGAGAGCATCTACTTTGGCGCTAACGTTCGTTCGGCCATCCCCACGGCGCATGCCCGCGGCGCTGCGCTTGTGGCGCTTTCGGAATGCGCGCTCGAGATTGGCGAATACACGCCTATGCAGATTAAGCAGGCTGTTGTGGGCACCGGCGCCGCAGATAAGCGACAGGTCGCCTACATGGTTCGTACGCTTACGCAGCTCGATCACGACCCGCACCCCGACCATGCCGCCGATGCCCTGGCCTGCGCCATCTGCCACGTTAACCTCAGCCGCACCCGAGCGCTTACCGGCGGCGAGTTCTATCAACAGAGAGGAACCGGATACTGATGATCTCCCAGCTCCACGGAACGCTTGTCGAGGCCACGATGAGCTCTGCTGTCGTCGATGTGTCGGGCGTGGGCTTTGAGCTCGGCATCTCGGGCAGCACTGCGGCCACGTTGCCGACGCCCGGCGGCGAGGTCCGCCTCTACACGCGCATGCAGGTGCGCGAGGACGCCATGACGCTCTTTGGTTTTGCCTCCAAGGACGAGCGCACGATGTTCGACCGGCTCGTGTCCGTCTCGGGCGTTGGTCCGCGCTTGGCGCTCGCCGTGCTTTCCACCTATACCGTGGGGCAGCTGTATTCGCTGGTGATGGCCGAGGACGACAAGGGCATGGCCAAGGTACCCGGTGTGGGTAAAAAGACAGCTCAGCGCCTCATTCTGGAGCTCAAGAGTACCTTTGCCAAGGATAAGGGCTTTGTGCCGGTCGACGTGATTCCCGGACAGGTTGCGATGCCCGTGCCCGCTGCCGCTCCCTCGGCCATCGATGATGCCCGCGCGGCACTCCTTTCCATGGGCTTTAGCCCGCAGGAGGCCGATGTCGCTCTGAGCGGGTATGATGGGCAGGATATGCGTGTCGAGGATCTGCTCGGCGCGGCGCTTAAGCGACTCGGAATGGATGCGTGATGTGGGAAGCCGATGACTCTCAGGACCTGTGGGCGACGCCCGGCAACTCGCCGGCGGTATCCATGGCGCATGGCGAGCGCATGGTGGGCTCGGAGCTGACGCCCGAGGACCTCGATGTCGACCGTACCCTGCGTCCCCAGCACCTGGACGACTACTGCGGTCAGGAGCATATCAAGCAGAGCCTTCGCGTGCTGATCGAGGCGGCGCAGAGCCGTGGCGAGACGCTCGACCACGTGATCTTCTCGGGCCCTCCGGGTCTGGGCAAGACCACGCTGGCCACCGTTATCGCCAACGAGCTGGGCGCTCAGATTAAGACGACGAGTGGCCCGGCCATCGCGCGCACCGGCGACCTGGCGGCCATCCTTACCAACTTACAGCCGGGTGACGTGCTGTTTATCGACGAGATCCACCGTCTCAACCGTTCGGTGGAGGAAGTCCTGTATCCCGCGATGGAGGACTTTGCGCTCGATATCGTGATTGGCAAAGGTCCGGCGGCGCGCTCGATTCGCCTGGATATCCCCAAGTTTACGCTGGTGGCGGCAACGACCCGCTCGGGTATGCTGACCGGCCCGCTGCGCGACCGTTTTGGTATTTCGTATCGCCTGGACTACTACACGGTCGAGGAGCTTGCCCAGATCGTGACGCGCTCGGCAACCATTTTGGGCGTGACAATAGACCATCCGAGCGCGCTCGAGATCGGCTCACGCTCGCGTGGTACGCCGCGTCTTGCCAACCGCTTGCTCAAGCGCGTGCGCGATTACGCCCAGGTGCGCGGCAACGGTCCTATTGAGCTTGATATCTGCCGTCAGGCGCTCGAGTTCTTTGAGATTGATGAGCTTGGTCTGGACTGGATGGACATTCGCATCTTGGAGACGCTCGCCAAGACGTTCTCCGGCCGTGCCGTGGGCCTGACGACCCTTGCCAGCGCGGTGGGCGAGGATCCGGGTACGCTCGAAGATGTCTACGAACCCTACCTGTTGCAGTGCGGGTTGATGATTCGCACGCCGCAGGGCCGTCAGGCAACCCTTCGCACCTTTGAGCACTTGGGGATTGAACCTACCGTTTAGGGGCGGGTTTGTTTTGGCGGGCTGTTAGGCTATCGCTGGACATTGGATAAACATATCGCCGTTCATCGGTTACGGGTGTTTTACTATTGCGCGCCCGTGCTATGCTGAATTGGTCTTTTTCTCATCCGGTAACGAAAGGACCGCCCATGCCTACTGACATCGAAATCGCACGTTCTGTTACGCCGCTGCCTATTACCGAGGTGGCCAAGAACGCCGGCGTCGACGTTAAGCACCTGATTCCGTACGGCTTCGACAAGGCAAAGGTCGACTATTCTCTGCTCAACGAGCCAACTGATCACCAGGCCAAGCTTGTCCTTGTGACCGCTATTAATCCCACGCCTGCGGGCGAGGGCAAGACCACCACGACCATCGGTCTGGCCGACGGTCTGCGTCGTCGCGGCGTCAAGAGCGCCGTTGCCCTGCGCGAGCCTTCGCTCGGTCCCGTCTTTGGCGTCAAGGGCGGTGCCGCCGGCGGCGGCTGGGCCCAGGTCATCCCCATGGAGGACATCAACCTGCACTTTACCGGTGACTTCCATGCTATCGGTGCCGCCAACAACCTGCTGGCAGCCATGCTCGACAACCATATTCAGCAGGGCAACCAGCTCGGCATCGATGTTAAGCGCATCACCTGGAAGCGCGTCGTCGACATGAACGACCGTCAACTGCGCCATGTTATCGATGGCATTGGCGGCAAGGCCCAGGGCGTGCCGCGCGAGGACGGCTTCGATATCACCGTTGCCTCCGAGGTCATGGCAATCCTGTGCCTGTCCACGAGCATCAACGATCTTAAGGAGCGCTTGGGCGAGATCGTTGTCGGCTACAGCTATGCCGGCGAGCCCGTCCGCGCCCGCGATCTTAAGGCCCAGGGCGCCATGGCCGCGCTGCTTAAGGATGCGCTCAAGCCCAACCTGGTGCAGACGCTCGAGGGCACGCCCGCGTTTGTCCACGGCGGCCCCTTCGCCAATATCGCCCACGGCTGCAACTCCATCATGGCCACCCGCATGGCCATGCGTTTTGGCGATGTTGCGATTACCGAGGCCGGCTTTGGCGCCGACCTTGGTGCCGAGAAGTTCCTGGACATCAAGTGCCGCATGACGGGCGTTCGACCCAGTGCTGTCGTGGTTGTCGCCACCGCCCGCGCGCTTAAGTACAACGGCGGTGTTGCCAAGGCCGACCTCAACGACGAGAACCTCGAGGCCCTTAAGGCCGGCATGCCCAACCTGCTGCGCCACGTCGACAACATCCAGAACGTCTATGGTCTTCCCTGCGTGGTCGCCATCAACCGCTTCCCGACGGACACCGAGGCCGAACTTGCGCTCATCGAGTCCGAGTGCCAGAAGCTCGGCGTCAACGTTAAGCTGTCCGAGGTTTGGGCCAAGGGCGGCGAGGGTGCGCTCGACCTGGCCGATGAGGTCATGCGCCTGATTGAGCAGCCGAGCGAGCTCAAGTTTGCCTACGAGGACGGTGCCGATGTGGCCGACGCCCTGGAGGCCGTTGCCACCAAGGTCTACCGCGCCGATGGCGTCGACTTTACGCCGGCTGCCAAGCGCCAGCTCGCCGAGCTGCGCGAGAACGGCTTTGGTAACCTGCCGGTGTGCGTCGCCAAGACCCAGTACAGCTTTAGCGATAACGCCAAGGCTCTGGGCGCGCCCGAGGGCTTCCGCATCACCGTGCGCGAGCTCAAGGTTTCCGCCGGTGCCCACTTTGTGGTCGCGCTGACCGGCAGCGTTCTGACCATGCCGGGCCTGCCCAAGGTTCCCGCGGCAGAGAACATCGACGTCGACAACGACGGCAACATCACCGGCCTGTTCTAAGCCTGCTGCTCATAGCCGCTTGCCCGCCCCGCCGTGCCTACCAAGGCCCGGCGGGGCTTTTTCCTTCGTCCCCAAGGGATCATTTTTTGCGGCGGCAATGTTGCGCAACAAGAATGGGGATTTCTCTCGTACGGTGTAGTTGGAAGAACTGCGCGGGCGCATTGCGGCTGCGGCGAGAGACGGGAGATGTGATGTATTGCACCAAGTGTGGAGCTCAAATACCCGACGGCTCCACGTTTTGCACGAGCTGCGGGGCTCGCGTGGGTGGCACCGAGGACCAAGCGGAGCCCGTGGCGTTTCCGATGGAGGACGCGCCGGCTTCCGCTCCTGCGGGGCAGCACGCTCCTCAGGGTATCTCGGCTCATATGGCGGCGCAGCCTCGTTATGAGGAGCCTATGACCGAGCCTGCCGAGGCTTCTCGGGCGTTTGTCCCGACGCCGCAGCCAAAGAAATCCAAGCACAAGGGCCGTATCGTCGCGGCCGTTATCGGCGGTGTTGCCGTTGTCGCCATTGTTGCCGCTATCGTGATCGTGCCGCGTATTGGCGCGTCGTCCGAGGTGACTTCGGGCGGCAAGGGCTATGTTGTCTGCGCGTGCGAGACTAAAGTGCTGCCCAAGAACAGCAAGGGTAAAAAGCTCAAGAGCTATACCGTCGAGCTGGCGCCGGTGTCCGGCAAGGGCAAGAGCTACACCATCAAGGTCGATGGCGAGGACGGCTTTGCCATGGAAGATTTTGGCGAGCTGCCCGATCAGAAGTACCAGATGACCATCACCTCGGGTAAGGGCAAAAAGAAGAGCACGACAACCATGAAGGTCGACTATACCAAGGAAGGTTCGGACGCCCCCAAGAATGTCGAGCTCACGCAGTCCAAAAAGGAGGCCAAAGCCTCTGCCAAGGCGGCGGTCAAGACGGCAAACGAGCTGTTCACCGATAAGATTCTCGAGTACCAAAAGAAGTACGGCGAGGGCGAGGCTGTCGGGTTCGATGAATATGCGTATGGAGCCCAGGGTGTTGCTTACGCCAAGCTCATTGACTTTGATGGCGATGGTCAAGATGAGCTGCTGATTGAGTATTCCGATGAACCGGTGGACCGTGGGGATAACGCAGCCGCTGCGCATCTTGAGGTCTGGGCGTATAAGAATGGCGAGATTGAGAAGGTCTACACGCCAGAGGTAAACGTATCTCATCAGGAGGCGTGTGTGTCTGTCTGGCTTGATGAATACGAGGGCAAGATTGGTTTTTCGCAGTGGTATGACCATGGGACAGCAATTAAACAAAGCAATCTCTCTGGCGAAAGTGGTCCTTCTGCTCACGAATACCAAGTTAAATTCATTGGCTACGACGGCAAGTCATTCAAAGCCATGACCGACCTTGTTGCCCCGAATGAAGTCGGTTCTGCCTCTTTGGGCGGTTTTGGTTTCTTATATGCCGACGAGAGCTCGGTTAACAGCACCATTGGTACGGTCGCCACGACGCTGGAGCAGCTGAAGTCGAAGGACGCTGGCGATGATGTGCAGGTGGGCTACGAGGCCGTTTCTGCCACGCAGGATGTTGACTTTACGGCTGCGGTTGGCGAAGGCCCGCTGAATCCGTCCCCCGATGACACGTGCCAGATCACGGCAACGTGGACCTATCCCCAGGTGAAGGGCCAGGGCGTTGGTGTCGCCAAGTTTAACAAGGATATGGTCCAGCTCGTTGCGGATACGCTCGATGCGAGCAAGCAGGCCTCGATGGATGACGAGGACAGCCGCGTGACCATGATGTACACCGCCGAGATCGTCTCGATCGATGGCGATATTGCCTGTGTGCGCACGTTTACCGACAGCTATCAGCCTCCGTATCGATCGGAGCGAG
This sequence comes from Collinsella sp. SGI.180, assembly GCF_050313455.1. Classification (NCBI taxonomy): domain Bacteria; kingdom Bacillati; phylum Actinomycetota; class Coriobacteriia; order Coriobacteriales; family Coriobacteriaceae; genus Collinsella; species Collinsella sp. SGI.180. The sequence continues at coordinate 142,865 of NZ_JBNPLL010000001.1, read as the reverse complement.
TGACAAGGTCGGCGTTCTACAACCTCAAGACGGGTGAGCAGGTTTCGCTCGAGGACTCGCTTGCGCAGCACGGGCTCTCGTTCGATACCCTCAAGAGTGAGGCCAAGCAGGCAATTAAGACGGCAAAGCCGGATATGGACTCTGTGTCTGAAGACAACATCGACGATGACAATAACTACACCGAGGACCATTTCTACTACGACGGCAAGGGCTATATCGTTGTCCTCGATACTGGTGAGTTTGACTGCATGGCATGGGATACGCACGACTTGGTTGCGCACGCATTCGACTCGAGCTATTCCAGTGGTCAGGACGTGACGCCCGAGCGAGCCAGGGCTACGTACGTACCCAATGAGTAAGGTGGACCGCGAGGGATAAATTGAACAGTCCCCGGTGGCGCAAAACGCAGCGCCGCCGGGGACTTTTTGATGCAAATTGGCTCCGAGACAAGCTGTCTGGGCCAGCCGCGCCACGAAAAGCGCCCATCTACTACGTTTGCCAGGGTTGGACCGACCATGGAGCGTTTTTTAACAATCCGGCAAGACGTTTACCTGCGGTTTTGTTAACACAAATATGGCTATGGTTGGCACCCTTGGGTTAAACGTAGTAGATGGGCGCATTTTGTGGTGCACAGCCCAAGAAGAGGTCGTTAGCCGCGCTGGAGGCCGAAAAGTTTGGCGTTGCGCTCGGCGACCATCATGTTGATGTCGGCGATTTCCATCTCGCCGTCAATGTAGGGCTGGTAGGTACCGTACGGGTCGCCGGCTCCCAAGCTGCAGCTGCCGCAGTTGTCGCAGCTGCCGTTGCCGCAGCCCGCGAGCGCTAGCTTGATGATCTCCTCACGCTCGGCACGCGTCGTGTCCTTGATGAGCTTGCTTTTTGCCATGACATATCCTCGATTCGCTTGTGACCGTCGGCCGCGCATGTCTTGTAGATACCGGCGGGCTTTGTCCATCATAGGCTTTTGCGCGGGTAGAATGCATGGATATCTTGATGCTTACGGGCGACGGAAAGGAATCGTTGCATGGACCAGGACAAGACGACCGTAATGGGTGGCTACGGCTCCCCGCGGACGGGCAATGGCGCCGATGAGACCCGCGTCGTGCCGAATCCCGGCTACGCTGCCCCCGATACGACGCAGGTGTCGGCCGATCCTACGCGCGTTGTGAATTACGGAAACGCGGCGCAGGACCCGCATGGTGTCTCATCGCAGAACCCCTACGGCAACGCGGCGGTAGACCCTTATGATGACCTGCTGCAAAATCCCATTCCGCAGCCCCAGCAGACGACATATATGCCGCGCACGGCACAGCCGCGCTACGAGTCGCACGACCGATACGCGCGCGAGCCGTATCGTGAGTATCCCAAGTCCATCCCCCAGTATGGCGAGGACGAGGAGAAGAAGCCTTCGCGTTCGTCGAGCGTGATCAAGAAGATTCTTATCGTGCTGGCGATCTTCTTTGCCTTGTCGGTTGTGTTTGCCATCGTGTCGGGCATGCTCAACAAGCGGGGCGCCACGACTGATACCATGGCCGAGCAGACCGAGACTGCCCAGTCCGGCACCGTCGACCTGAGCGATATCCCGGGTCAGTACTGGTCAAACGCCAAGAAGCTCCTCAAGTCGCGCGGGGCCGATCTTTCGAATGCCGTGATTCTGACCGACGACGGCTCGACGCCCGTCGTCGATGCCAACTGGGTCGTCACATCTGCCTACTACAACGGTGACGGCAACCTTGAGATTCAGCTCACGCGCAAGGACAGCTCGTCGAGCAACGCGTCCGGCGATCAGGGCGGCGCGGACAGCTCGAGCTCCAACACGCTGGAAGACCTGAGCAACAAGGCACAGGAGTTGGGAGACAAGGCGCAAGAGCTGGGCGACACAGCCCAGAACCTCGGTGATACTGCTCAGAATCTGGGCGATATGGCAACGAACGCCTGGGATGCCCTGCAAAATGGCATTTCGGGCGCGCAGGGAAACTAGCGGCCGAGCGGAGCGGGGCTACAACTGCTCGGCCGGACGGTCGGGCGAGCTAAAGCCCGAGTCAAACGTGACAACGCATGATGCATCGGGCCTGCGCTCGTGCACGATATGCGTTACGCGCTCCAACAGCTCGTCGTCGGAGATGCGAAAACCGTCGGGACGCACCAGGTCAAATGACACAAAGCCATCGTGTTCGTGCAGGTCGTGGATGGAGAGCGCGGGATCGATCTGCATCACGCCACGCTTGACCCAGCCGCGTAGGTCGTCACCGGTGGTGGCGATGGGGTCGCAGTGCAGCGTGATGTCGATGCCCATCTGGCGTTTAATATCGTGCTCGATGGTGTCCAGGATCTCGTGGTGCTCAAAGGCATCGCCCTCGCCGGGCATTTCCACGTGTGCGCTGGCAAACTGACGGCCGGGGCCGTAGTCGTGCACCATGAGGTCGTGTGTGCCCAAGACCTGGGGGTACGACATGATCCTGTCGCGGATTTCCTGGACGAGCTTGGGGTCGGGCGCTTGTCCCAACAGCGGGCTGATGGCGTCGCGCACCAGGCCCATGCCGCTGATGCAGATGAAGATACCCACACCCAGGCCTGCCCAGCCATCGAGGTCAAAGCCGGTCGTCTGCGAAATAAGCGCCGCCGCCAAGACCGAGCCCGAGGCGATGACGTCGTTTTTGGAGTCCTGCGCCGTGGCGATGAGCGTCTCCGAGTCGATGCGGTCGCCCAGCGCGCGGTTGAATGCGGCCATCCATAATTTGACGAGCATGGACAAGACGAGGGCGGCTAGGGAGACCAGCGTGTAGGCGGTGGGGGAGGGCTTGATGATCTTGGTAATGGACTCGAGCACCAGGTTGATGCCGACGGCACAAACGAGGACGGCGACAAACAAGCCGGCGAGATATTCGTAACGGCCGTGGCCATAGGGGTGGCCTTCGTCTGCCGGGCGGCTGGCAAGGCGGAACCCGAGCAAGCTCACAATGTTGCTCGAGGCGTCGGAGAGGTTGTTAAAGGCATCGGCGATGAGCGAGACAGAGCCGGCGAGCAGACCCGCGATGCCCTTGGCCAGGCACAGGGTAATGTTGAGGCCAATGCAGATGAGGCTTGCGGCAAAGCCCGCGTTAGTGCGACATGATGCATCGACCGGCTCGCCCTCGCTGCCAGGAACAAGTGTATGTACCAGCCGATTTACAAATAGCATGGCGTACCTCCTCGCATCCTCGTTTAAGGGGATAGTGTAGCTCGCATGGGCGCGCCGTGCGCCGATGCTCAGAAAATGCAGCAATGGTCTGCTGGAGCTAACGATCGGGGCTTCTTGTCCGACCGGGTGCTCCATTTTGGGCCACATGGGTATGGGCATGTGCCTGCCTGCCCGACATACTTAATGTCGACAGCCCCTGCGTAAAGGAGGATGTATCCATGGACGAGATGTTTGCCATTAAATGCCAAAACTGCGGCGGCCCCATGTACTCACACCAGGCTCAACGCAGCTTTGAGTGCGCCTATTGCGGCACGGTCGTTCCGTGGCAGGCCGATGCGGGGGAGCCCAAGAGCGCCCTGGGCATTCGCCATGCGCCGCTGACGGTTGTCGATGGGCTGCTTAAGCTCACCCATGTGTCGCAGCTCGAGCGCCCGGTGGATCCCGACTGGTATTTCTTCAACGCGCACTGGCGCAACCAGTCGGTTCTGGAGCATCTACTGTGGGAGGACCGCGGCACGGCGCAGGAGTTCCAGGAGGCTACGCACGTGAGCATCCCGTGCCCCTTCTGTGGCGCATCCTTCGAAGGCGAGTCGACCCAGCGCGTGTTTGAATGCCCGTCCTGCGGCAATAAGATCGGCGTTGCAGACCTACTCAAGCCCGGCACCTTTAGCAAGCGCCTGACCATGGGCGTTGGTGCGGAGTATGTACCCGAGCAGGGTATTCCCTGCGAAATCTCGCCGCAGCAGGCACGTGCCAACGCGCTGCAGCTGGTGCACCAGTATGCGGAAGCCTTTGCCGGTCACGATGTAGAAGACGCGATCCAAAACGACATGATGCTCTTCTACTTTCCCATGGCGCTCGCGGATTTGCGCATGATGGCGTCCTTCCCGGGCAAGGGGCTGAGCAAGGAGACCTTGGTGTACTACGAGGTGCTCGACTGGGCATACCCGCGGGCAAACTACCTGGACGTTCGTCTTATGGGCATTTTGGAGCCGTGGGACTTTGGCAGGGTGGGGCCGTTCGATCCTGCCATGCAGGAAGGTGACTTTCGCGTTGTTTCCGTCGATGCGTCTACCAAGGACCAGGTGGTCATTGATAAGCTGGCGCTCGACGTTGCCGGAAACGATGCCGAGGCGGTGTTGGGGCTCAATAAAAAGAGTATCCGCACGTGGGCGCGCAAGGCCCGCAAGCACAAGGATGGTCTGGTGATGGTGCCGGTCTACTTTGTCGATCGTCCGGCGTCGGACAGCCGCGAAGGCGAGCAGGTGCGCATTGCCGTAAACGGCCAGACGGGTCGTGCGGCCGCGGTAGTGTTTAGCGACAAGCGCGAGACGCATGTGGTGGCACCGCTCAATCCCAACGTGATGCTGTCGAGCGAAAGCACCGTGCATGCCACGCCCATCGAGGTCAAATACGTTAAATCGCCGTTTCTGTACCAGATCGTGCGCCGTGGAGGTGGCGGGCAACCGCGTCAGGTGGCAGCGGCGGCCGAGGGTTCCTACCGAGAAGAGAAGCCCAAACGCCGCGGCCTGCTGGGTGCGCTATTTGGGAAGTAGGGGAGTAGTGCCGGTTGGCGCTGTAACGTGATGACCGGGGGTGCAGGGCGGCTCGCAGGGGTGCGGGCCGCCCCGTTTTGTGCGGCAGCAGGACCCGCAGGCACTCCATTAAACGCTCACGCTCACAGCACGAACGTTGAGCAACATTACGTTTGCCGATAGCTATTAAAAAATGTCCGTTCGCGGTAGTAGCATCAAAAAAGAGGGGTCCCGAATGGAACCCCTCTGGCAAGTCAAATTGTCCCCTACGGGACGCCTTCCAAGGAAGGCATTTTTGGCAAAGCCGTATTTTGACTCGCAGTGTCGATGTAACTGGTAATCGACAAGGCAACTGTAACACAGCGCGGAAGGGCTGGTCGACATGAATTTAAGAAACTACTCTGGCGACTACAATATCGGCCTCGACATGGGAACTGGCTCCGTTGGCTGGGCGGTGACCGATGCCCAGGGCAAGCTTCTGCATTTTAAGAAACAGCCGACGTGGGGCAGTCGTTTGTTCGATAGCGCACAGCCGGCGTCCGAGGCGCGCGTTCATCGTGGACAGCGTCGCCGTTACGTGCGCCGCCGCTGGCGCCTCGACTTGCTGCAAAAGCTGTTCGAGCCTGCGATGAGCGAGGTTGATCCGGGCTTTTTCATGCGACTTAACCAGTCGCGGACCATTGAGGGCGATCCGATCTTTACCAAGGACTTCACGAAGGCCGATTACTACGATCGCTTCCCGACCATCTATCATCTGCGCACTTACCTTATGGACACCGATGAGCAGGCCGATCTTCGATTGGTGTATCTCGCAATCCATAACATCGTTAAGCATCGCGGTAACTTCTTGCGCCAGGGGGAGAAGCTGACGGCAAAGACGGCAAAGACATCCGATGCCCTTAAGAATCTCAATGGCGCTCTGAAGGCATGGTGTGAATCGAGAGAATATGAGTTCGCGAAGCTTGATGAACTCTCTGTAGCGAAGATCTTGGCTGATGAGCGATCTTCTCGTTCGCAAAAGGCAAAAGACATTCAGGCGCTTGTTAAAGTGGATACTGCGGATGCGGCTGCGAACAAAAAGCTGGCGAAGGGTTTGTCGAGCGCTGTCGTCGGTCTCCAATGCGAGTTCAAAGATGTGTTTGGCGAGTTTGAGTGCGAGGCGACTAAGCTCGCGCTTTCGGATGACGAGAAGTTAGAAGCGCTGCAGGCCGCATGTCCCGATGACTGCGTCGAGCTTCTTGAGTCCGTTTGCGGTGTTTACTCTGCTTACGTGCTGCAGGGGCTTTTGTCCTATGCTGAGGGCCAGACAATCTCGGTCAACATGATCGAAAAATATAATTGTTACGCGAATGATCTTGATCGACTCAAGACTTTGGTCCACGAATATGCTCCCGGCTCATATGAGTCTTTCTTCCGCGGCGCAACCTATCACGATTCGAATAGCGATGACCCCTCGCGCGACTACGATGCCTCTAAGGCACAGGGTTACACCGCATATGACCTGCATAAACTGTCCTATGATGACTTCGCTAAATCCGTAAAGAAGCTCTTTGCGGGAACGGGTGCGGAGACGGATGAGCGCTATATTGCCATGATGGACGCATTCGACAAACAACGCTTTTTGCGTCGCCTTAAGACGAGTGATAACGGTGCCATCTACTATCAGCTGCATCTTGAGGAGTTGCAGGCTATTCTCAAAAACCAGGGCCGCTTCTATCCGTTCCTCAAGGACGATGCAGCGAAGATCGAGAGCCTGGTCACGTTCCGTATCCCGTACTATGTGGGACCGCTGACGCCTAAAAATGCTGCCCAGGACAAACATGGCAACCACCGATTCCAATGGTCCGAGCGTAAGCCCGGCATGGAAGATGCGACGATCACGCCTTGGAACTGGGATACCGTGATCGATAAGAACAAGAGCGCCGAGAACTTTATTCTGCGCATGACGGGCGATTGCACGTATCTTGCTGGTGAAAAGGTGCTTCCCAAGCAGTCTCTGCTCTATGAGGAGTTCTGCGTTCTGAATGAACTCAATGGTGTTCGCTGGTCCGAAGATGGTGACGATTGGCAGCGCCTGGATGCCGCGCAGCGCGAAGGCATTGTCCATGAGCTTTTCCATAAAAAACGTCGCGTTACCTACAAGATGATTGCCGACTGGCTGGTAAAAGAGGGCGACGCGACAAATCCGGTTGTCCGCGGTGGCCAGGGTGAGAGCGGCCTTGAATCAAAGATGGGCTCGTACATCTTCTTTGCCAAGGATATCTTTGGCGTGGATGAGTTGAGCCGCGCCGAGTATCCGGTTATCGAAAAGATCATTCTTTGGAACACGTTGTTCGAGGACCGCTCGATCCTTAAGGAAAAACTGCAGGATGAGTTTGGCCCCAGTGGCAACGGAATGCTCGATGCCGAGCAGATAAAAAAGATCTGCAAAAAGCGCCTGACTGGTTGGGGACGTCTGTCGGAGAAGTTCCTGACGGGCATCAGGATTGATACGCAAGCTGGTCGCTCTATGAGCATCATGGACGTGCTGCGAGAGGGAAACCCCAGCTCCGAGCGTCGCCTGGGCGAGACCATGGTGATGATGGAGATTCTCCACGACAACACACTGGGCTTCCAGGAAAAAGTGGATGAGCACAATCGCAAATACTATGCCGAACATGAGAAGACTCTAGGCGTAAATGAGCTTCCCGGATCTCCGGCGATTCGTCGCAGCCTGAATCAAGCGATTCGCATTGTTGACGAAATCGCAAGGATTGCGGGGCACGCGCCGGCTAACGTTTTTGTTGAGGTGACTCGCGACGAGGACGAAAAGAAAAAGGGCAAGCGGACTACGAAGCGCTGGGACGCCATCGAGGACGCTCTCAAGGCGTTCAAGGCCGAGGGCGGCAACCTGGCTGTTATGGACGATTTTAAAGAGCTCAAGGCAGCCAATGTAGACCTTGACGAGCGCTTGACCCTCTATCTGATGCAAAACGGAAAATGCCTGTATTCCGGCCGCGCTATCGATCTCAATAAGCTTATGGCAGGCTCGGGCGAGTACGAGGTCGACCATATCATTCCGCGTGCCTACATTAAGGACGACAGCCTCGAAAACAAGGCGCTGGTGTACCGCGAGGAGAACCAGCACAAGACCGACCAGCTTTTGATTGATAAGAGCATTCGCTGGAAGATGGGCGAGACGTGGAAACAGCTGCATCAGGCGAAGCTCATTGGCGATAAAAAGTATCGCAACCTGCTGCGTTCTTCCATAAACGAGAACGCTATGAAGGGCTTTGTCGCGCGTCAGCTCGTGGAGACGAGCCAGATGGTCAAGATGGCGCAGGCGTTGCTTGAGGCACGTTATGCCGATGAGGGGACGAAGATCGTTCCCGTTAAGGCGAGCGTGTCGCACAATCTTCGTGAGGCAGCTGGCTTGGTCAAATGCCGCGAAGCCAATGATTTCCATCATGCGCACGATGCCTATCTGGCATGCCGCTTGGGGCTGTTTATTCAGATGCGCCACCCCGGAATGTATGAGAACCCCATTGGCTACTCGCATGTGATTAAGAAATACGTGCGCGAGCAGTCCGAGCTGTTTAAGAAAACCCATCGCATGCCTGGATCGGCCGGATTTGTCGTCAATAGTTTTATGACTGCGGGTTTTGATCCCGAGACGGGTGAGGTCTTTGACGATGCCTGGACCGAGGACGACGAAGTCAAACGTTATAGGGGAAAGTATCTTCCGGACGGCTGGAACGCAGCGGCAGAGGTCGAGGGCATTCGCCGTGCGCTCAACTACCGCCAGTGCTACATCTCGAGGATGCCGCAGGAGGATACGGGCGCGTTCTGGAAGGCAACGATTTACTCGCCGCGTGATCCCAAGATGGGCGCAAAGCTTGAGTTGTCGACCAAACAGGGGCTCGACGCCAAACAATACGGCGGTTTTTCGAGCCAGCAGTTTGCGTATTTCTTTATCTATGAGGCCAAAAAGAAAGGTAAGCCGGTGTTCCGGTTCTCTCAGGTTCCCGTGTGGCTTGCGGCGCGCATCGAGGGCGACTCGGCAGCGCTTGGTGAGTATGCGAGGGGACTTGCGGAGAAGGAGGGCCTGGAATACATCGGTATCACGAGGTCGAAGATCTACAAGAAACAGCTGATTGAGGTGGATGGAGACCGTTTGATTATTACTGGCGCAAAGGAGGTCAGATCGGGTTCTCAACTGTCGTTTTCGCAGGATGAGATGAGCGCCCTGCTATTTGCTGACGAGATGCCAACCTCTGATGCTATCGCTGAGCTAAATACCATTTGGCTAGGAATTAATCAATCACTGCTCACTTTTAATAAACGCTTGTCGTTGCAGCTAAATCTGGGCAGGTTTGATGAGGCGTACGCGAATCTTTCTGCTGATCAGAGGAAAAAGTTGCTTAGCGGTCTTATTGCGCTCGTAAATGGCAACGATCGAATTGTTGATTTGTCGATGGTGGGAGGTCCTTCTAAAGCGGGTCATATGAGCATCGTATTCTCTAAGTTGCTGAACGATCCACAAGTCACATTCTTTATTGTTGACCAGTCCGTAACGGGTATGTTCGAGAGAAGGACTCGTGTCGGGCTTTAGGAACATTGTCATTTCTAGCCCCTGCAAATTGCAGTACAAGGGCGGGTACATGGTTGTCCGTCGGGAGGACGACACGGCGAAAGTCCACCTTTCGGAGATTTCGTCGGTCGTCCTTCAGACCAATCAGGTGTTCATAAGTGCTTATCTGCTCTCGGAGCTTGCCAAGGCAAAGGTCGCGTTTGTCGTTTCTGACGAGAAACGCGACCCCATTGGGCAATATTTGCCGCTATACGGGGCTCATAACACCAGCAAGCGTATTGCGGAGCAGCTTGAGTGGGGCGAGCCGATCAAAAAGCGCGTATGGCAACGAATCGTGCGCGACAAAATCAAGCATCAGTCTGATGTGCTCCACGCCCGTGCGCGTGAGGAACAGGGCGAGACGCTCAGGAGCATTGTTGCCGAGGTGCGTTCGGGTGATACGACGAATCGCGAAGGACATGCAGCCCGGCTGTATTTCAGCTCTCTGTTTGGTTCGTCCTTCTCGAGGGATGATGACACGCCTCTGAACGCTGCTCTCAATTACGGCTATGCGATTCTGCTGTCGAGCGTTAATCGCGAGATTGCGGCGCGCGGATACCTTACGCAGGCGGGGATTTGTCACAGAAATGAGTTTAACCAGTTCAACTTGAGCTGTGATTTTATGGAGCCGTTTAGGCCTCTTGTAGACCGTATTGTGTTTGACAACTTTGACGGCGAGTTCTCTAAGGAGACAAAGCTGCTTTTGGTCGACATGCTTAATCAGGGGATCGCATATCGAGGCGGCACGTATCGCGTGGGTTCCGTAATTTCTCTGTATGTTGCCGACTGCCTCAAGGCTCTTGACCGGAAGCTGTCGGTAGATGAGATCGAGTCGTTTGAGGTCGTATGAGTGCCGGGGAAAGGATCAGATATATGAGGCTTGTTGTCTTCTTTGATTTGCCCGTCGATACTCCTGCGCAGAGAAAAGACTACCGGGTGTTCCGTAAATTTCTTCTTAAAGATGGCTATCTTATGCTCCAGGAATCCGTGTATGCAAAGCTCGTTGTTAATGATGGGGCGGCGGGAAGCGCGGTGCAAAGGCTCAGGAAGCATCGCCCGCCCGCCGGCCTCGTGCAGGTGTTACGCGTGACTGAATCTCAGTTTTCGACCATGGAGTACATAACGGGCAGTCGTGAGACCCATGAGGAGATAGACACGATGGAGGAGCTTCTGGTTTTATGAGGCTCGTATTTGCGGGACTTGAGAACTCGTTGGAGCTAACAGCAGGGGAGACATCGGTTTTGCAAGTCGAGAACTCGGCTCTGTTCGCGCGGATTGTAGCTTCTTTGCAAAACGGATTGGGACGACAGGCAATGGAGCCTTATTCCCTTTGGAAAGACGATGAGGAGATTAAGCCCGGCAACGCTCTGATGGTGGTACCTGATGCGTTGAATCTTCCATGGGATGACCGTGCGTTTATGACCGCAATCACCAAGAAGGTTGAGCGCGAGTTTCTAGAAGACGAAGATTTGCGTATGCAAGTGGAAGAGGCTGAACGAGCAATAAAGCTGCGTTTGGGTGGATTGAACCTTGGCTTTAATGCCGATTTGGGGTTTGGGTTAGAATGGGATTTGAAGCGCTACCTCAAGTTTTTAGGATTTGGCGCAGCGCCTCAAGAAGATAAATCGTTCCTTGATAATCTGCTGAATTTCCTTTCATTTGCTCTTGACGCTGGCTGTAGAAAGACAATCGTATTTGTAAATCTCAAAACTTTTTTGACGGAAAATGAGCTGCAAACGCTCTATGACCACGTGTTTTTCCTTAAGTTGAGTCTGTTGCTCCTGGAGAATAAAAAAGACACCATGTCTTATGGACATGAACATAAACTAACGGTTGACCTGCAGTTTTTAGAGCATTGAAAGAACTGACCGGTTAGATTGAACGTCCCGTCGCAGTAGGGATTTTACTCCAATGGTTTTGGAGCAGTGTCGATCTAACTGGTAATCAAACACCTACAACCTGACCATGGGCACCTCGTGGGTTTTGGAGCAGTGTCGATCTAACTGGTAATCAAACGGATAAACGGGAAAACAAAGGACATGACCAGTTTTGGAGCAGTGTCGATCTAACTGGTAATCAAACTGAGGCAGTAGCGATACTGCTCTGCCGTCCGTTTTGGAGCAGTGTCGATCTAACTGGTAATCAAACACCAGAGGGCCTTGGAAAACCCTGAGGCGGGTTTTGGAGCAGTGTCGATCTAACTGGTAATCAAACTCCTTTCAATGGAAGTAGTCCTTCATTAAAGTTTTGGAGCAGTGTCGATCTAACTGGTAATCAAACTTCAGACCGAGCATGAGGCAATGGAGGGTGTTTTGGAGCAGTGTCGATCTAACTGGTAATCAAACCAGATCTAGGTTGTACGCGCGGTCTGTCTGTTTTGGAGCAGTGTCGATCTAACTGGTAATCAAACTGATGATGCACCTATGGGTTAATCGCATATGTTTTGGAGCAGTGTCGATCTAACTGGTAATCAAACGGGGGCGTTACCGAACATGACGGTCTCATGTTTTGGAGCAGTGTCGATCTAACTGGTAATCAAACCGCGGGGTGTCAAAACCCTAACTTAGGCAAGTTTTGGAGCAGTGTCGATCTAACTGGTAATCAAACTATTTATTATGATAAATACGTTGGTCGCAGTTTTGGAGCAGTGTCGATCTAACTGGTAATCAAACTAAAACCAACTCGCACGCCCAAACATACCCGTTTTGGAGCAGTGTCGATCTAACTGGTAATCAAACCGATCCCACGGGCGTGACGATCGGCTACCGTTTTGGAGCAGTGTCGATCTAACTGGTAATCAAACTTACTGGATACATTGTCGCGTCCGATGGAGTTTTGGAGCAGTGTCGATCTAACTGGTAATCAAACGTGCGACTCCGCCCTCAACGCCATGCTGGGTTTTGGAGCAGTGTCGATCTAACTGGTAATCAAACATTGACTCGTCCCTAACGGCCTTAAGGGTCGTTTTGGAGCAGTGTCGATCTAACTGGTAATCAAACCAGTTCTCCCCGTTGGATATATCGAGATAAGTTTTGGAGCAGTGTCGATCTAACTGGTAATCAAACATAATGAGAAATCATTACTTCAACCTCGCGGTTTTGGAGCAGTGTCGATCTAACTGGTAATCAAACCAAAATCCCAACCGGATACAAGCGCATCCGGTTTTGGAGCAGTGTCGATCTAACTGGTAATCAAACTCCTTCTAACTGTCGACGTCGACCAGTACGGTTTTGGAGCAGTGTCGATCTAACTGGTAATCAAACGCTTATTGCTCGCACAGCGATTCGCTTTGGTTTTGGAGCAGTGTCGATCTAACTGGTAATCAAACATGCGCCAGTGATTTTGCCGGGTAATCCAGTTTTGGAGCAGTGTCGATCTAACTGGTAATCAAACCACTCTTTACAATCAGCTTTGAACGTGCGCGTTTTGGAGCAGTGTCGATCTAACTGGTAATCAAACACATCGTGTCCGCCATCCGAGGCGCGATCCGTTTTGGAGCAGTGTCGATCTAACTGGTAATCAAACGCGAAGCCAGATCGCAACCACTGGGCAAGCGTTTTGGAGCAGTGTCGATCTAACTGGTAATCAAACCCCGAACGACAGGCGATTAATCACTTGAACGTTTTGGAGCAGTGTCGATCTAACTGGTAATCAAACAAGCTCACCACGTGAACAGCATGGCAAGCGGTTTTGGAGCAGTGTCGATCTAACTGGTAATCAAACTGGTTTCGAGGTCAAGGAGGACCAAATGGGTTTTGGAGCAGTGTCGATCTAACTGGTAATCAAACGTCACAGCGTCCAAGGCTCCACTCGGGAAGTTTTGGAGCAGTGTCGATCTAACTGGTAATCAAACTCGCAGACCACCGCGCGCGCCGGGTGGCTCGTTTTGGAGCAGTGTCGATCTAACTGGTAATCAAACTGCTCTGGGGCATGAAGGTCGTGGAAGACCGTTTTGGAGCAGTGTCGATCTAACTGGTAATCAAACCCTTCGGGAATCGGTTGGCCGTGTATCGCTGTTTTGGAGCAGTGTCGATCTAACTGGTAATCAAACCCGATTAAAACGATACGCTCACGGTGCTGGGTTTTGGAGCAGTGTCGATCTAACTGGTAATCAAACACGGCATCTTCAAGCGCCTCGGCCTCCGGAGTTTTGGAGCAGTGTCGATCTAACTGGTAATCAAACCTTGACATCCAAGCTCTTTATATACATTATGTTTTGGAGCAGTGCCGATCTAACTGGTAATCAAACAGCTAGTAGCATATAGCGGCGCTATCAGGTGTTTTGGAGCAGTGTCGATCTAACTGGTAATCAAACCATGTGCTCACCTCCTTGGCTCAATACTGGTTTTGGAGCAGTGTCGATCTAACTGGTAATCAAACTCGTGCCGCACTTTACGCCGTTCATCTCTAGTTTTGGAGCAGTGTCGATCTAACTGGTAATCAAACCCGATGCTATCGAGACTGCGAAGAGTTGCAGTTTTGGAGCAGTGTCGATCTAACTGGTAATCAAACCTCATCAAGGAGTGACATGAGGACCAGCGAGTTTTGGAGCAGTGTCGATCTAACTGGTAATCAAACATGCAGCAGCCGCTCCCTCATGGAGGGATGGTTTTGGAGCAGTGTCGATCTAACTGGTAATCAAACACACCATTCGAGATATTCGAGGTGCCCGAGTTTTGGAGCAGTGTCGATCTAACTGGTAATCAAACCATACATTAACGTTTTAATTGCTACCGAAAGTTTTGGAGCAGTGTCGATCTAACTGGTAATCAAACCTCCTTTTAACGGTCGACGTCGACAAGTACGGTTTTGGAGCAGTGTCGATCTAACTGGTAATCAAACTCATCACTGCTACAGTTTGGAGCATAACAGTTTTGGAGCAGTGTCGATCTAACTGGTAATCAAACACGGTCATAAGATAGCGCCAAGTCTCATAAGTTTTGGAGCAGTGTCGATCTAACTGGTAATCAAACTTGGGAATGCGGTTTCAGGCGAGATATTTTGTTTTGGAGCAGTGTCGATCTAACTGGTAATCAAACTCCACATCTCGATGTAGCCGTACTGCTTTGGTTTTGGAGCAGTGTCGATCTAACTGGTAATCAAACAGCTCACCACGTGAACAGCATGGCAAGCGGGTTTTGGAGCAGTGTCGATCTAACTGGTAATCAAACCTTTTTCAGTAGTTGCAACAGTATCAGAGAGTTTTGGAGCAGTGTCGATCTAACTGGTAATCAAACGTCAATCTTCACGACCGTCTCGACCGTCTGTTTTGGAGCAGTGTCGATCTAACTGGTAATCAAACTTTTTAGCGGCTCAGTATGCGAGCATCCGCGTTTTGGAGCAGTGTCGATCTAACTGGTAATCAAACGGCATTCAACGTCAACAACCGCAAGGTGGGTTTTGGAGCAGTGTCGATCTAACTGGTAATCAAACTGTGTTCCGTCGTGACTGTTCCGCAACCGTGTTTTGGAGCAGTGTCGATCTAACTGGTAATCAAACCCTCGACCCGTTAATGAATGAATGGCACGGTTTTGGAGCAGTGTCGATCTAACTGGTAATCAAACCTCGAATCTCGCCCTCGTAGTCGCGGTTGAAGTTTTGGAGCAGTGTCGATCTAACTGGTAATCAAACCCTAACGTATAGTGTAGAGCTTGAAGTCAGTTTTGGAGCAGTGTCGATCTAACTGGTAATCAAACGTAAACTCGTCTCGGCTGACTCGGCGATCGGTTTTGGAGCAGTGTCGATCTAACTGGTAATCAAACTCGCAGAGACCGAGGACGCAAAGCAAACGAGTTTTGGAGCAGTGTCGATCTAACTGGTAATCAAACTCCATCTCATCGAGGTCACTGCGAACACGAGTTTTGGAGCAGTGTCGATCTAACTGGTAATCAAACTGCGACACGACAGCCTGGTTGACGCCGCTGTTTTGGAGCAGTGTCGATCTAACTGGTAATCAAACACCGCGCACTACCGTGATGCTCGATAGCGGGTTTTGGAGCAGTGTCGATCTAACTGGTAATCAAACACGGTGACGTGGAGCACCCCACCGCGGACGGTTTTGGAGCAGTGTCGATCTAACTGGTAATCAAACTGAGGCAGTGTCGATATTGGTCTGCCGTCCGTTTTGGAGCAGTGTCGATCTAACTGGTAATCAAACTTCCCTATATTGGAGGTGACGATGAACCTGTTTTGGAGCAGTGTCGATCTAACTGGTAATCAAACCCAGACATTGGCGCAGATCAACGGCATCGGTTTTGGAGCAGTGTCGATCTAACTGGTAATCAAACACTTGCATGATATAGCGTAAACCTATGAAAGTTTTGGAGCAGTGTCGATCTAACTGGTAATCAAACGCATACGCCGGGATACCGAAGCCGGCCATGTTTTGGAGCAGTGTCGATCTAACTGGTAATCAAACGTTCAACACGACGAAGTCCCACGTGTAGCGTTTTGGAGCAGTGTCGATCTAACTGGTAATCAAACTGATTTCATCAAGCTGAAGGTCAACTTTGCGTTTTGGAGCAGTGTCGATCTAACTGGTAATCAAACGCTCGCATCGCGGAATCTTTCCAGAAGTTGTTTTGGAGCAGTGTCGATCTAACTGGTAATCAAACTGACCACAGTTGGTGTTGACAGTACCCTGGGTTTTGGAGCAGTGTCGATCTAACTGGTAATCAAACCCGTCCTCGTCTTTAATCTCTACATTGCCGTTTTGGAGCAGTGTCGATCTAACTGGCAATCAAACGTAGAACCGGATTTGCAAGGCACCACTATAGTTCTGGCGCAGTGTCGATCTAACTGGCAATCAAACCACCACGCGCCAATGGGTTGATAGTAGTAGCTTTGGGTCGGTGTCGATCTAACGGTAATCAAGCTTGGCCTTGAGCGCGTTAACGCTCTCGGCGTGCTCGTCGATGATCTG
This sequence comes from Collinsella sp. SGI.180, assembly GCF_050313455.1. Lineage (NCBI taxonomy): Bacteria > Bacillati > Actinomycetota > Coriobacteriia > Coriobacteriales > Coriobacteriaceae > Collinsella > Collinsella sp. SGI.180. The sequence continues at coordinate 126,618 of NZ_JBNPLL010000001.1, read as the reverse complement.
GTCGATCTTCTCGTCCTCGATGCCCATTGCCTTGAGCATCTTTCGTGTGAGTGCCAACAGAATCTCCCTTGCTTCGGAATGGGCGGGTTCCCGCCTGATGCCTCGGCAGGGCCCTTGCCGCAATACCTCGCGGCAAGGGTGAGTATCCAAACGACGCAACGCGGTACTAGCCCCGAGGTGCTTACGGAAGATTGAGCGGTATGTGGATTCGTGGTCCTCGGCCGCCGGCTTGAGGTAGGGCTGCGGCTTCTGGCGCCTCGTTCCAAGTTCGACATATGGCGCGTACTCGACGTTCGTGCCGATGACGGCGCACTTGCTGCCCTCGTCGACGATGTGGGTGATGGAGTTACGCAACCGGCCCGTGTCGACCGGGCAGGCACGCTTGGCGTAGCCCTCCGCGACGAGGCCGATCTCCTCAAGCGCCGTGGCGAGCGCCTGGTCGATGGCCTCCGCGATGGCCTCGCGGTTGTCCTGCCGTATCTCGACGAGCCCGGCTGTATCCAGCTTCGCGGCGTTTACGATCTCCTCGGTGATGAGGGTCCCGTGCCGCCCATGGTCGCCGACGCCGCCGACAAGCCCGTAAGCCATCAGTCCATCACCTCGCACCCGTAGCCCACGCGGCCGTTGACGTCCGCCTCGATGGCCTGCACCGGCACGCCCTCGCACCCGAGCGTGCAGCCGTCGTCGGGCTCAACCTCGTCGCCGCGCTGCGTGCAGATGTAGGTATCAGGGAACGTGAAACCGAAACCGAGCCTCACGGCGCAGTCGCCGCAGCTCGCACATGTGAATAGCTCTTTCATGCCTGCCCCAATCTCTCTGCGGGCAGTGTCGCGACATTGTCACGCGATAACCGAGCGCGGCCTGCACGGCGCGCTCGCGGTCGCTAAGGTGCCATCGTTCTGCGGCGGCGCGTTCTGCGGCGGCGGCCCGGCTTAGCAGCAGGCCGCCGCCGAATATGCACTTGCCGCGCTCGCGCTGCTCGTCGAGCGCGGAGATGCGGCACGCGTCGCGCCTGCGGACGCGGTAGGGCGTGCCGTGCGCGGCGAGCCACTGCGCGCGGGCGGCGGTTATGACTTCGTTTGGGTACTCATACTTGGCGACCGTCTTCCTCATCGCCTTGAGCCGCGCGTCGTTGGCATGGTTCAGTCTGCGCCCGAGCTCGGGGTCAGCCTCTAGGACGTTCTCGTCGTCGAGGTTCGTCACGAAACCCGTGCTCACGACTGCGCCGTTCTCGTAGGTGATGCTGCAGTCGCAGACGATGTGGTCGACCTCCATGCAGCGCCTGCCGCTGAGGCAGGTGAGCGACGGCGCGAACAGGAAGAACCTGATGCCGCACTCGAGGTAGAACGCCTGAATCCTGGAGAGGATGGAGAACGGCGGGTTGTCGACCACGACGCAGCCCTCCGGGTACTCGAATGCCTCGCAGTCGCCGCCCGGCCAGAACGGCCTCACGACGTCGGACTCCTCCACGCCCCATCGCTCTCGCACGTAGTCGAGCACGACGGCGTACACCTCCGGCGGCGTGTAGCAGTCGTCGGTGGTCTTTTTAGGCTTGAACTTCTCGACGAAGCCGTCGTAGCCTGTGAAGCTCTCCCTGCTCTTGCTCATGTCCCTCCCCGCGCTCGGTTGCTTGCGAGGATGTTCCCGCCGCGGTCACGCGGCATGAAAAAGCCCCGCCACGGCGGGGCTGAACTAGGCAAGCGGTTAGACCGATTAGCCGATTGATGGGCTAAAGGAAGATGCTAGAGTCATGCTCCATAAGCTTAGGCTCACCGGACGAGATGGACTCTTCCAGAAGGTCGGCATATTCGCAAACGTGCCCGTAGAACATAGGCTCATAGCCGAACATCTCAATAAAGACGGGCTCGGCCTTCTCGATACGAGCTTTTGCAAGCTTCTCCTGCTTAACCTGGCTTTCTATCAAATCAGCTCCTCAAGCATCTCTTCGAATATTTTACTTGATTCAGGTAGGTATTTGCGCAGGACGGCGAGAGATTCCGGGTTCGCGGTATGAGCACTGAAGAACTCGGCAAAACCTTCATGAGACAAGCGCATCAGAGTGAAGTCCTCGCCTGACCCCTTGGGCCTCCAATAGTCTCTATCATGGTACCAGCCGTCTTCGCACTTGTTCAGCGTCGCCCCGCCGAAAAGGTCGGAAAGGTCTGCTTTGTCCGCATTGCTCATCTCGCATATCTCGGAGGCGACGGAGTTGTATGCGTCCGCCTTCGTGTGCTTGAGGGATGAGATCGCCTCGGCGACGTTGTCGGGGTGCTTCCTTAAATAGTCTACCTTCCATTTTGAGATATAGCCGTTCGCCTCTAGCCACCCGAGGTCCTTAGCCGCCTTTGCCCGCTTGAAGCCTTCGCGCATCTCCTTGTTGCGAGCGTCGATGTATGCGTTCGCCTCCTTCTTGATCGTCTTCGCGAATACCCCACCTTTGTAAGTCTCCGATATATTCGAGTTGAGACCGTCGACCATGTGCCCGAACTCATGGAACCAGGTCGTTCCTTGGGGTCTCAATCCATCTTTCGAAAACACTCTTTCAAGGTTGAGCCTCACGCCACCGTCCGTTGGGCTGTAGTGGGCGGTCCCGCCCCATCCGCCGTTCAGCAAAACGAAATCACGCTCATGCTTCAGGTAAACGCTACGGGCAGCCTTGTCCGAACGCTTGAGAATGCCTTTCACCGCATCCCTTTGATCCCCATTGAGGCACGAGTAGACGGAAGCAGGCATATCGGGCTTGCCCGCGATGCGCCGAATTCGGGCCAGCGCCGTGTCCAGTACCTTCTGCTGGTCGCCGGCGCTCATCTTGCGGAACGAGCCAGGTGGGATGCCGCGCTCTCTGTTTTGGAGCAGTGTCGAGCCAGCTGGAAATCCGGCCCTGCTGCGCGTCACCATAGCGACCTACAGGCCGGGGCCCCGCCGACGAGGTCGCGCGCTACCAGGCGAAGAAGCTCGCGAAGGGCGGCGACGCGGCGTTCGCCAGGGCGTGCGGCGAGTACGCCCGTAACGACGCGCTCCGAAGCCTGAATGAGACGATCATCTCCAACGTGGGCCGCGACAGCGGCAAGGGCGTGCGCTTCGCGCGCGTGCCGACGGGCTTTGAGACCTGCACCTTCTGCATCATGCTCGCGAGCCGCGGCGCGGTCTACCACACGCGCAAGTCCGCCGGCGAGTTCAAGCACTTCCACCGGCACTGCGACTGCAAGGTGGTCCCCGGCTTCGAGGACGACCCGGACGCGGAGCTCGTGGAGGGCGTGAACCCGGAGGAGCTGCGCGACCTGTACGTTCGGTTCAAGGAAATAGACGACTGCGGTCTGCCGAGGATTCAGGAGGATGCACTCAAGCATGCATGCCTCGATCGGTTCGCTGCCCAGTCCGGCAGACAGCGGATACCTTCGTCTGAGCTTTCCGAGATATTCGAGGCGGCAAGAAGAGACGCTTGGAATAGGTTTGCGAGGGAGAAAACCGAACAGAACTACGAAGCGACTTTCGGGGAGTTTGTGCGGCTCCTTGGTGGGCAGTACGGGGCGACATGGGAATGCGGCTCGATTAGGAATATCGGGGGGACGGCTGTATATGCCAACCCAAATGGCGATGAGCTCTGGGTCGCAGCCAAGATTTCGCCCTATGAGCGCTTCATAAAGTTTCTTCCGTCAGATCAGGATGTCGTCCCTGATATCCAGACATCGTTGGGTTATGCCGAAATTAAATGTCCAACTTCGGCTAAAAAATCTCCGCAAGGCTTCGCCACGCAAAGGCTCAGCTTGAGGCGGTGGGCTCCGGGGAGAAGGTGACTTATCTTGGATTGCAAAAGGTCAATGATGTTGACCGTGCCCGCGCAATCGCCGCGGACATGCAGTCGGGAGGGACGGCCGTGAACGTCTGGTGCATTCTGCCTGACGGCCAAGTCGCACGTCCATAGAAAAAGCGCCCGCGGCCTCGGTTCCTCACCCAGGTCTAGGCGCTCTTTTTAAGATTATTCTACCACATCGACCGCGGATTAAACTGCGGGCCACATCTTACCGGGGCGTGGCGGAACGGCAGACGCGCGTGCCTCAGGAGCACGTGGACATCGCCCGTGCGGGTTCGAGTCCCGCCGCCCCGGCCAAAACGTTGAAGCAGGCCATCCGCACGGGTGGCCTTTTTCATGCCTAAAAGCGCCCCGCACGGGGCAAGACGATGCCCCGCACGGGGCGGAAATGGAGGGAGTGTGGCCCAGGAGACCACGCCCACCGAGACCAAGCCGACCGAACCTGCACAGGGCGGAGGCGCCGGTCAGGAGCCCGACTACAAGGCGCTCTACGAGAACGCGCTGAAGGAGTCGCGCAAAGACTCTCGCAGCCTCACGCAACATCGACCTCTCCGCGATGCCTTCTGGCTTGTTTCTGCTGCCGCCGCGCCCTAAAACAGGCAGCTCTCAATCAGATCCTTCCCTCGTAGAGTGTCGATCCACTCCCGTGGAATTGCCTCGATACCGTAGGCCGTGCCGGCGAGGGCGCCTGCGACGGCTGCAGTGGTGTCGGTGTCGTCGCCCAGGTTGACGGCGGCAAGCACGCAGTCTTCGTAGCTGCTGGTGTTGACGAAGCACCAGGTGGCTGCCTTAAGCGTGTCGCGCACGAAGCCGCCGGATCTGATTTCGTGCTCGGGTACATCTTTCAGACAGAGTGCCCATTCGGGGAGCGCGCCGTCCATCGCGGACCTCAACAGCTCGATGAACGTGACGCATGACTCGGTCGACGTTCTGTGAGCGTGCGTTATCGCGGAGATCTCACGGATCTCTTCGTCCGTCGCGTCGACAAACGCCAGGGGAGCGATGCGCATGAGCGATCCGTTGCCGTTGTCGCGCTCGCCGGAGCCTCCTTTGCCGGTGCGCAGGGCTCGAGCGGTCGTGCCGCCGTAATCGAAAACGCCGTCAATCGTATACTCGCCACGGGCAATCCAGCCTACGAACTTGTCGCGCATGTCTGCGGTGTCGATATGCTCGAGCTCCCTAATCGAGTCACAGGTAGCAAGCGTCATAGATGTGTCGTCGCTCCAGGTGCCGGCGGGTTGCCCATGCGTGCCATAGCCAATCATGTCGGTGCATTTGAACGTGCCGCGAGGCATAAACTCGTAGGGAACGCCCAGTGCGTCGCCAACGGCAAGTCCGTAGATGCAGTCGCGCAGTGTTGTTTTCGGTCTGTCTGTCATGGAAAACTCCTCTTGCACTTCGGATTGGAGATGCGCGGCGATCAGCGGCAATATGTCCAGCTCGATTCGCGATGCAGTGCGTCGCGAATCGAGAGAACACAATGGTCAATATGTCAAAATGGTATGCATAGACGTCTCTTTACACGGCAACAGGCATTTCTTTTGGGCGTCCTGCCTTTGGTGTATCGGCGAGTCGTGCCTCGATGGAAGCTTTGGACACCATGCGCTTGGTGCCATCCTTCCATGAATCCAACAGTCCTGCATTTATCAGTTGCGATACCCGTGCTGAGCTAACACCGAGCATACGAGCGGCATCCGCTGCGGTGACGGTGGGGATGTCGCCGAGTTCGCGACTGACGGCCACGGCAATAATCTTGCCACCGTGCTGCGGCTCGTGGCCAAAGTCCGGCGCAGGCAGGTCGACGCCGCCCATTAGGTGGTCATCGACCATGCATGCGAGAAAATCAGCGGCGCTTTCGACAGCGTCGTTTAGGCCGGATCCGAACGTTCCGCTTCCGCCCAGCGAGCCACATGGCACGGCATCGACCATGCCGTCCGAATCAAAGAACTCGGATTCCCATACGTAAACCATGTAAGACCTCCTCCGATGCCGGCGATTTGAGGAACATCCTAAGAGCTCACCAAGCGCATCAAACACCTTTATTGATTCTAGTTTGAAGCCTCGTGCGGACACGATTTTGGTGCTCCGCGCACGACCGCGAAAAGGGTTTGCGGTGACTAAAATGTGGCCATAGAGGCAGTTTTAGCGAACCCCGCGGGAGCGACACGCATGGATAACAACACTTTGCTGTTCCAGGACAAAGGTTCGGGTAGGTTTAAAGACGTTAAGATCTACCCCAACCGTATTGAGGTGCTCAAGAAGGGCACTTTCGGCGGCAAGCACACCGAGATTGTCTATCTTAAGGACATTACGGGCGTCAATAGAATCAAAGGCCGCGATGTTTTCCTACGTAACAGGCTGTTGACTGCTTGTGTCTTTAGCCTGAGCAGCCGCTCCCAGGCCCAGGAATTTGTGAACGCGCTGAACATGGTGATGTAGCATATGGCGGCGTTCGGGCCACGGTAAAAATCGGGGGCGCAGAACGGTATCCTGCGCCCCCGATTGAGTCGATGTGTCCAAACGGTCGGCTTGCCTATTCGCTAGCGCCTTCGCTGTCTTCGCGGTCGTTGACAAGCATTGCTGCGCCGGCGACCGTTGTAGCTATGGCGGCGGCAGCGAGCCCGGCGGCAATGCCAGAGCCGTCGCCCGTGTCGGCGAGCTTTCCGCCCGAGCCCTTGCCCTTGTTGCCCTTACCGTTCTTGTTCGCGCTGCCCGCGTTGGCGCCGGCGCCGCCTGCACTGTCCGAGGCCGCTACGGTAAAGCTTGCGGCTCCGTCGCTGGCGAGCGTGTAGTTCTGCGCCGCGTCGCCCAACAGGTCTTTTTTCGCACGCACCCAGTACGTTTCCGCGGCAAATGCCTCACCCTCGGCCATCGCCGTTCCCGGAGCGCCGTTTGCATCGTGCATAAACTCGAGTTGGGCGGTGCAGGCATCGTTTTCGAGCTTGCCCTCGAGTGACGCCGTAATCTTGGCGCGCACGTCCTCGCCGGCCTTAAGGCCCTCGAGCCCCTTAAAATGGGGTGTCAACGCGCGCGGATCGATATCGATGGGCACGGAGCCCCGCAGCGCCGTAACGGTCTCGTTGCCCAAGGCGTCGACATCCACATATACGATTTCAAACACATGGCCCGAAGCCGCCACGTTGAGTACGTTGCTGCTGTCGACGAGGCGGAAATAGCCCTCGCCAGCGGTCTTGCCATCCTGGAGCGAGGCATCGCTCAGCGAGTCGCCGTACGTCATGCGCATGCGGGTCGGGAGGTGGTACGAAGCCGTCTGCTTGTGCTCCGTATCGTAATTGCGCTGATAGATGCTCCGGGCCAGCGCTGCATCAACAAAGTCGGATGCGATGATGCCAATGTGCTTGAGGTAATCTGGCTCTGTTTCCTCGGTGCCGTCGGGATTGATGTACGGGCTCTTGTACAGATGCTCGTTGACCACTCGCGCTGCGGTAAAAGGGTTGTTTTGCGTGCAGCTGGTGTAGTTGATAGACCAGCAGCGCTCCGTTGCCTGCATCGTTGTTCCATCCGCGGCAGTGATATCTACGGTGTTGCGCTTGAGTTCGGACGCTGCCTTCAGGGCGCTATCGACCCATGCTATCTTACTGGATCCCGTGCAGCTGTAATGGTCTTGGGCATATACCTTTGTGCAATAGGGCTCTATGTTGCCCGCATTGCCCGTAGCCTCAAAGCCTTGCGCGTCTTTGACGAGACACATAGAGGAGCTGTCTGAGTGTGCTGCGATTTTGTCGTCCCATTCGGTGAGGTCGAGACCCCACGTGCGGCCGTTTGCGCTGCTGCCGGCGAGTCCAAATCGACGCAGCAGGACGATCTTTCCGCGCGCCTCGCCCAGTGTGGGAACGTGGCTCGACGTGTAGAACAGATTGGGATTATCGTCCATAACCTTGGCGAAAGCCGTCGTAGCACTTTCGTCGGTGGCTTCGTTGTTGCCTCGTGACACAAGCATGATGAGCGCTTCTGACGAGTGTTCGTTCAAAAATGTTTTGAAGTAACCGATGACATCGGAGAGCTGCATATAGTGCCCGTCTTTTTTGAACAGGTAGCCTCTTCCATGGACGATTCCGGGGTCGTCGTGCTCGTTGTTCCCTCCAAGTCGGATATCAAAATAGCGAATGCCTTCGAGCAACTGCGTGGGTATGTAATCCTGCTGGCACTTTACAAGCGAGGTTTGGGGCTCGGTGTCGTTGTCGACGCTGCAGGTACTCGAATCGTGAGTTCCCGGGATGCTCAGCTCGTCGAGGTACTTGTTGTCGTCGACGTGGCTCATCCAACATGGTCCGTCGATGTAGCTGCTATACGTGGTCCAGTCGATGCTGCTAACTGTGGCATTGGTCTCGCCCATGTCGTAACCGACAAGTTCGAGTTCCCACGGAATGCTCGTCCTCTTGTGGCAGATCTTGTTGTCGTCTTGGTCTTTGCCGTCCTTTTCTATGGCCAGGTAATTAAAGTCTTTGTCCTCGTTTGTGCGGTCTCGGATGATGTAGGTTCCGTCTTGCTGGCGGTCGAACGCAAAAGAGCGGCTGGGCTTGTCGTCATGCTCGCCACTCCATACGTGGATGACCTTTCCATCTTCGTCCGAGTCGCCATCGACCGACCAAATGCTGTAGCCCGTCTTCTTGTGCTCTTCGAAATTGAGCAGGGTGCGGATGGCATACCATTTTGTATTATCTGTATCGGTCGCTACGTGCTCAAGGATGAGCTTGCTGGACGTGCCGTCATTAAATAGGTGGCAGACGTTGCCGATGACGTTGCCGTCTTCGTTGACGCTCGCGGTGCGAAAATAGCCCGCGGGGCGAAGGCGAATGACGAACTTGTCGAGGCTGGCCGCTGGATCGGCCGTGCCGTCCGCAAAGGCTGTCCGCGGACTAATGCCCAGCATGGCGGTTTCGGGCAGGCTTGCCAGAGGCGACAACGCTGCAAGTCCAAGGCCCAGCGTAAACGCTCGGCGACTGATGGCGTGATGTTCGGTCATAAATCCTCCATTCGCAGGGTGCGGCTGCGCGCTCGTTGTGGTCACTATACTGCCCAGACGTTTAAAGAAGCCGGTTTAATTGTCTGCGCGGCGCAATAAATCGGCGGGCGGACGTGTTGGGGTGCCTGCCGTTTTCGTACTGTTGCCACATTTGGGGTGGTTCCGGCATCCTCGCGTTCGTCGGCTACCGGCATAAGAAAGTTTTTCATGGTTGTGTCTCCTCGATCTGTAACCGCCCATGGATTACCTGCCTTTACTGTACGCGTGGACGGCTCGCTCGGGTGGGCCATGTGTCCCATGCTTGCGGTGCCGACGCCTATCGTGTGTCATAGAAATCCGCGATGGCCAGATGCGCTGACGCTCATGTGCTTATGGGCTAGACTTAGCACCATTACTTGATCGATACAGTTGGCCGGCGGTTGCCGCCCGACCGATCTATATGACTTGAAGGTGCGTGCGTATGAGCCAAGAGATGATGGATAAAACCTGTCGCGGATTTGCCGAGGCACTTGCCGCGCGCGAGCCGGTTCCCGGCGGTGGCAGCGCGAGCGCCTTTGTGGGCGCGCTGGGAGCCTCACTTTGCGGGATGGTTGCCCGCTACGGTGCGACGAATCCCGCGCTTGCCGATCGAGCGGACGATTTGGCGCACGCGTTTGCCCAGGCGGATGAGTTGGCGCAGGAGCTTGTGGATCTGGTTGCCGAGGACGTTCGTGCCTACGGGCAGGTGTCTGCGGCGTACGGTATTTCTCGCGAGGATCCGGCTCGACCGGCTGCGATTCAGGATGCGCTGCACGTGGCGGCTATGCCACCGTATCGTATTATGGATGCCTGCGGGCGCGCGCTGGCGCTGCTCGAGGACATGGCCGATAAGGGTTCGCGCCAGCTGCTGTCCGACGTGGCGTGCGGTGCCGTGTTCTGCCGCGCCGCCATGCAGGGCGCGAGTCTGACGCTCTTTGCCAACACTACGTCTATGAAAGACCGGGCGCGCGCCGAGGAGCTCGAGGCGGCGTGCGATGAGCTGCTGGATACGTGGCTGCCGCGTGCCGATGCGCTGGCGCGCCGTGCTGCCGACGCAGCCAGGAAGAGGGGATAGCCATGGCAGAGCTGCTCAAAGGCGCTCCCGTTGCCCGTGCTTTGACCGAGAAGCTCGCTGCTCACTGCGCCGCCCTGCGCGAACAGGGCGTTGTGCCGACGCTGGCCATCGTTCGTGTGGGCGAGCGCGAGGACGATCTATCGTACGAGCGCGGCGCCCTCAAGCGCTGTGAAAAGGCTGGCATCGATGCTCGCCGCGTTTTGCTTCCTGCCGATGCTTCGCAGGATGAGCTGCTGGCGGCTATTAAGGACATCAATGCCGACCCCGCCGTTCATGGCTGCCTAGTGTTTCGCCCGCTGCCCGCTGGGCTTGACGAGGGTGCGGTTGCCGCGGCACTCGATCCTGCCAAGGATGTCGACTCCATGACGCCGGCCTCGCTACTTACCACGCTTTCGGGGCGAGGCGAGGGCTTTGCTCCTTGCACGGCCGAGGCCGTGTTGGCGTTGCTGGACCATTACGGTGTTGAGCTGGATGGGGCCAAGGTCGCGGTCGTCGGTCGGTCTCTGGTGATTGGCCGTCCCGTTGCCGCCATGCTTACGGCTCGCAATGCCACGGTGACGACGTGCCATACGCATACGCGCGACCTTGCTGCCGAGTGTCGTGCGGCTGATGTTGTGGTTGCGGCAGTTGGACGCGCGCGCACGATTGGCGCGGATGCGGTTCGCGAGGGCCAGACGATCATCGATGTGGGCATTAACTGGGACGAGGCCGCTGGCAAGCTGGTCGGGGACGTCGATTTTGATGCTGCGGAGCCGATCGTTGGCGCCATCACGCCTGTGCCGGGCGGCGTGGGGGCTGTGACCACCGCGATTCTCGCCAAACACGTGATCGAAGCGGCCGAGCGCGCATCGAAATAGGCTTTTGACCACGGGGGCTACCGAGGCTGTGGTTTCGCCCTTTTTGCATCGAAGCGATACACTGTTGCCGTTTGATTTCTTCGCTCAAGGAGGATGCGCATGCCGTGCACAACGATTTTGGTCGGTAAGAACGCGAGCTATGACGGGTCGACGCTGGTTGCCCGCAACGAGGACTCGCCCAATGGGGTATTTGAGCCCAAGCGCATGCGCGTAGTGCATCCCGACGAGCAGCCGCGTGTCTACACGAGTGTCCTGAGCCACCTGACCGTTGAGCTGCCCGACAATCCCATGCGTTACACAAGCGTCCCCGACGTTGTCCCGGGTCATGGCATTTGGGCCGAGGCCGGTTTCAACGAGCTCAATGTTGGCATGTCCGCAACCGAGACGCTCACCACCAACGAGCGCGTCCGCGGCGCCGATCCGCTCGTGGACTGCGTGCCCGCCAAGGGTAACGAGGGCGAGGACGGCTATGTGCCGGCGCAGCCCGGCGGTTTGGGCGAGGAGGACATGGTGACCCTGGTGCTGCCATACGCCAAATCCGCCCGCGACGGCGTGCGCATTCTGGGCGACCTGCTCGAGCGCTACGGCACCTACGAGAACAACGGCATCGCTTTTAGTGACGTTGACGAGATCTGGTGGCTCGAGACCATCGGCGGCCACCACTGGATCGCCAAGCGCGTACCCGACGACGCCTATGTGACCATGCCCAACCAGCTGGGTATCGACAGCTTTGACTTGGACGACGCCGAGGGCGCGCAGGTCGACCACATGTGCTCGGCCGACCTGCGCTCCTGGATGGCCGAGTGGCATCTGGACCTGACGCTGGGCGTTAAGGGCGACGGTCCCGCCGCGGTCTTTAACCCGCGCGAGGCCTTTGGCTCGCATAGCGACAGCGACCACGTCTACAACACACCGCGCGCCTGGTACATGCAACGCTGCCTCAACCCCAGCGATGTGTGGGACGGTCCCGACGCCGACTACACGCCCGAGAGCGACGACATTCCCTGGAGTCGCGTGCCCGAGCGCAAGGTGACCCTCGAGGACATCAAGTACGTGCTTTCGAGCCACTACCAGGGCACGGAGTACGACTGCTACGGCAGCAAGGGTACGCCCGCCACGCGCGGCGCCTATCGTCCCATCGGCATCAACCGCAACAGCCAGCTCGCCGTGCTGCAGCTGCGCCCCTATGCCCAGCCGGCGTATCGCGCCGTGCAGTGGATGGCGTTTGGCTCTAACTCGTTTAACGCGCTTGTGCCGCTGTACGCCAATGTCGAGACCATGCCCGAGTACTATGCCGACACGCAGGCTCGCGTGACGTCCGAGAATTTCTATTGGGCGAATCGCCTGATTGGCGCCTTGGCCGATGTCCGCTTCCATGAGTGCGGTCGCGCGGTCGAGGATTATCAGGAGAAGGTCGGCGGCATGGGCCACAAGCAGATCCACGACGTCGACGCCGTTGTAGCCGTACTGCCCGAGGCCGAGGTGCCCGCCGAGCTCGCCCGCGCCAACGAGGCCTTTGCCGAGCTTGTGCGCGTGGAGACCGATGCCCTGTTGGGTAAGGTGCTCTACACCACGAGCTGCGCCATGAAGAATTCCTTCGCGATGAACGATAACGTAAGGTAAAGATAACCTTGCAACGAGCGAGGCAAACGCCGTCAAAGGCTTTGCCTCGCTCGATTTCTATCCCGGTGCCAAACGATTTTGTGTCGTTTGCCCAATCTTGGGTACAAGTAGGCCAATGAAGTTGTTCACGATTGGAGCCAACCATGGTTATGAAATTCGATCAGCTTGTTAACGGTGCCATCAACGTGGGCTTCGGCGCTGCCGCCGTTGCCGTCGAGGGCGGCAAGAAGGTCCTCGACGACCTCAATGCCAAGGGCGAGCAGGTGCGCAAGGATGCCGGCACCCCCGATATCGCCCGCAGCGTGTCCGACATGTTCGAGCAGGCCGGCGGCACCATCTCCGACCTTACCGAGCGCTTGGGCATGCAGGGCGAGACTGCGGCCCAGCGCGTGCTCGACGAGCTCATCCTCGCCCGCGTGCGCGTCATGACCGCCCCCGAGCGCACGGCCTTTTTGGCCCATGTGCGCGACATCGTCGATTCGGTCGAGGACAACGTGACCTCGGTGCCCGTCGAGTCTGTTGAGCCCGACGATGCAGAGGACGCCGAAGAGGCCGAGTAGCAGCGCAGATGGCAGATTCCACCACCGATTACAACAATCAAGATCCCTTGGGTGACGAGACGGCGGTTGTCGATGAGGTCGAGGCCGCCGTCTCGGGCGCTCGCAAGAAGCCGCGCGCTGTCGATATGGTCCCTGAGGAGCCCGACGCGATGGCGCCGGACGAGGAATACCAGCTCACGTCGGCAGGTCGTCGTGAGCGCATTGGGCAGATCGTTCGCCTGATCAAAAAGTACCGCGTGTGGGACAACCTTACACCGGTGCGCCTGCGTCGTCTGCTCGAAGAGCTCGGCCCCATGTTCGTTAAGATGGGGCAGATTCTGGCCAACCGCTCCGAGATTTTGCCGCAGCGGTTTTGCGACGAGCTGCGCCGTCTGCGCTCCGACGTAGAGCCGGTGCCGTATGAGGTAGTGCTCCGCTGTTTGGAAGAGGAATACGGCCAACGCCTGGGGCAGATATTCGACGCGATTGACCCCAACCCGCTCGGTAGCGCGTCGCTCGCGCAGGTGCACCGCGCCCGTCTGGTGACCGGCGAGGACGTGGCCGTTAAGGTGCAGCGCCCCGGCGCGCAGCAGGTGATGGCTCAGGACATCGACATCATTCGCTCGGTGGTACGCATCGTTTCCAAGTTCGTCAACACCGACCAGTTTGTGGACCTGCATGGTGTGGTCGAAGAGTTGTGGACCTCGTTTCGCGAGGAGACCAACTTTTTGGCCGAGGCCAAAAACCTCAACGATTTCTATGACTTCCACAAAAGCGTGCATGGCGTCTCGTGTCCCAAATCCTACTTGGACCTTTGTACCGAACACGTCGTGGTCATGGACTACATTGACGGCATCTCCATTGCCGATCCCGAGCGCCTGGTGGCCGAGGGTTATGACTTGGAAAAGATTGGCGCCGCGATTGTCGAGGACTACTCGACGCAGGTGCTCGACGACGGCTTTTTCCATGCCGACCCGCATGCGGGAAACATCATCCTCAAGGACGGCATCGTCTACTTTATCGACCTGGGCATGGTCGGGCGCATGTCGAGTCACGACCGCGGTATCGTCAAGGACATGATTTTCGCCGTGGCCGAAGGCGACGTTCCCAAGCTCAAGGATTCGCTTATGCGCTTTGCCGTGACGCGCGGCGATTCGGCCGAGCTCGACCATTCGGCCTTTTTGTCCGACTTGGACTTTATCGTCGCCGACTTTGCAGGGCTCGATCTTAAGGACCTGGATATCGGCGAGTTTTTGACCTCGCTGCTAAACCTGGCGCGCAAAAACGACGTTGAGCTGCCGAGCGTGGTGACGATGTTCGCGCGCGGCATGGTGACGCTCGAGGGTCTGCTGACCGAGTATATGCCCGACGTCAACATGATCCAGATCATCCAGACGCACATCAAAAACGAGAAGAGCACCTATGCGCGCGTCCGCGAAATGGGGCACGATCTTGCCGCGAGCAGCTATCGCGCGGCAAAAGGCTCGCTCGAGGCGGCCGAGTATCTGGGCTTGGCGTCGCGCATGCTCACGCGCGGCCAGCTTAAGGTGAACACGCAGATCATGAGCAGCGATAAGGCGCTGCGACAGCTGGGTGGAATTATCGACCGCATGTCGATGGCAATTGTGATCGCCGGCCTGTTTATCGGCTCGTCGGTGGTGTACTACGCGCGCATCGAGCCGGTTGTGTTCGGTATTCCGGTCATTGGCTTTATGGGCTACGTGAGTGCGCTGGTGCTGGCGCTGATGCTGGGCCGCGAGATCTGGCGCAACAGTCACGGCGGCAAGCGTTAATGGCCCCTGGGGGACGGAGGAAAACGGATCATTTTGCCTTGCGTCGCGCCGGCGTGGGCTGGTCCGAACAAAACTATGCCGGTTTACGGGGCTGGAGCGCCGAACCTCGAGCATACCGAAATTCGCGCTTTTAAAACCGCAGGTAGATGAGTCGTTGGTTTTCGAAAATGGCAGATATGGTTGCGAAGTGCTGAATTAGCCCCGTAAACCGGCATAGTTTTGAAACGGGCTGTTCTTGCAAGGTCCGATGACAGTCCTTCCTATTGCAAACCATAGCTTTTACCTTGGGCTTTGCCTGTGTGCGGGGCCCTTTTGCGTGCTACCATATCGACAGTAATAATCGATGGCCTAGATGGTGGTGCGGAGACGCACGAATGCGCGGTTTTCCTGCGCGTTTGGGAGAATCGGGGTGCAAGTCCCCGGCTGTACCAGTAACCGTAATTCCTCTTGGTCCGGGATGGTCGCGTCGCAGATCGGACGGCGTGCCCGGGCCGGTAA
Source organism: Collinsella sp. SGI.180 (assembly GCF_050313455.1). NCBI lineage: Bacteria > Bacillati > Actinomycetota > Coriobacteriia > Coriobacteriales > Coriobacteriaceae > Collinsella > Collinsella sp. SGI.180. The sequence goes on along the minus strand of NZ_JBNPLL010000001.1, from coordinate 111,414 downwards.
GGTTAAGTCGGATCGCCTCCCATCTTGCACGCGGCCGCGGCGCATGCCGCCGGTACGCGTTGGGCTCTGGAGGGAAGGGGGGACCCCGATGGGGGTACTCGAGCGCAATGTGCGCGATGACGTGGGGCAGCCGCTGGGCAATGCTCCAAGTTCAGACAATAGGAGACAAATGGATATGTTTGAGGACGAGCGCCAGCGCGCCTCGTGGCGTCGTCATGGAGCGATTGCCCGCGGCGTAGCCAAGCGCGGTCTGGTGGCGTTCCTGGCTTTTGCCATGGCTTTTGGCACCACGCCGGCGCAACTTTGGGCCGAGGGCGCCGAGGGCATTGCCGAGTCTGTGGCTCAGGCTGCGACGGCCGGCGAGGGCGCGGCGGCCGACGAGGACGCCGCTGCCGACGCCGGCGCGAACAGCGCGGCGGCGAGCGCTGCTGCCGATGGCGCCGACGATGATGCTGCCGAAAATGCCGCTGGCAGCGATAACGCGACGGCCGGTGATGCTACCGATACAGAGGGTTTGGCCGCCCCGGCATCTGTCGCTTCCGAGCAGGGTGATTCGTCGGACTCCGTCGCCGTTTCCGCGCGTTCGGCATACGTAACCGTTGACTCGGCTGAAATTGTTGATGCTGACGGCAACGGGCTTGCCTATGGCAGCGGTATCGCCAAGGTTGGCGATACCGTTAAGGTCGCAGCTTATTACGAGGACGAGTTCGGCGATGACGAGGAGATTTCCCCGTCCGAGTACGCGCAGCTGGGCTATCAGTGGTATGTCGGCAACAGCCAGTCGTCCGATCCGGCGGCGTCAGGCTACACTGCTATCGAAGGCGCAACTGCTCGTGAACTCAAGCTGACCTCCAATCTTGCCGGCAAGTATGTCGCATGCCGTGTTACGTATGGCGCCGGCGACTACGTGTTCACGGCAAGCCTCAAGTATCCCGTAGAGGCTCCTGCCGAACCCGAAGCCCCCAAGTCTGATGAGGCTAAGAAGCTGGACGAGGCGGTTGCGAAGCTCAAAGCCGATGGCTATTCAGGCTGGTATCCCAATCCATCCCAGGGAACCGATACCAACATCTGCTCCATGCTTTCGGCGAAGCTTGCCAACTTGGGCTACTCGGATATCAAGGTTTCGCTTGCGGGCGTAACCTATGGCGGCCGCGATCCCAAGCAGGATGGTGGCATCGCGGATGATGGAAAGATCTCCTATTTCTTCCTGTCTCCTGCAGATAAGACTTCCGCGCTTGATTACTCGCTGCTTCGCCAGTTTAAGCCGACGTATACGCTGACGCTTGGCTCCGCGAGCGTTTCGTATACGCCCGGTCGCGCATCGACGCTCGCATGGGATGGTGGCAAGGTCATCGCCTATCTTAAGGCGGCATGGGCTCATGCTGAGGGTCTGCCCGATGAGATCGAACCCAGCGTTACGCAAGGAACGCTTCCCAGCTCAATCAGCATCAACGGTAAAAAGGTTGCTTCTATTGACTGGATGAGTCTTAATGACTCTATTGCCAAGGTGAATTCCAGCTACGGCGATCCGACGGTTACGTATACCCATGGTATGACCGATCAGACTGCTCAGCTCACGGCTACACTCTCGCTGGCGGTTCCTGGCTACAATAATGCCCCGTCAAATGGGACGGCATATCTGGTCTACTATACCGTCAAGGCAAAATCTCAGGAGCAGATTGATGCCGAAAAGGCCGAGCTGTCAGCTGCGCTCGACCGCATTGTGCTCAAGGATTTTGAGACCAAAAAAGAAGTCGATGCCAATGCCGTCGAGGGCGATCTCCAGCTGCCCAATACCCGTCGTTCTGACATCGACGCTCCGTCCGGCGCCAAGCTCTCCTATACATCGAGCAATGAGGCTGTTGCGAAGGTCAACGGCTACCGCGTGGTTGTTACCCGTGATATCAAAGGCGTCTCGAATGAAGTAGTTATTACGGCTACGCTTGCCAAGGACGGCATAACCGTAACGCGCGACATCGTCATCAAGGTTAAGCCCATCGACGATTCCGAGATTGACCAGGCTGTGGCATTTATGCAGCAGGTCAAGGATGCCTACGCAAGGTCTCTGCTCGGCGATAACGCTTCGGTTGACGCGGTTACCGAGAATCTGTCGACCTTTGCCGAAGCGGTGCCTACGGCAGACGGCGGCATCGAGTACCGCAAGGGTAAGGACAGCAAGCTGTCCGGCGTTGTGGCAGCAGACCTTCCTGGATACGACGCGATGCCGGGGAACGACTGGCGCACGTATCGCACGAGCGACACCTCGGTCATCTCGAACGAAAATCTAAAGGTGACGCGCCCCAAGGCCGATACCCTTGTTACGGTCGAGAGCAACCTGACGTACGCCAAGTACGAATCTCTGGCGAAGGCGCATCCCGAGAACGCTAAGCTGCAGAGCCTCATTAACCAGAGCGTTAAGGCGACGTATCGCGTTGTTGGTACGGTCGATCATTCCGACCCCAAGATTTCTGTTGCCTTTAAGCTCGTTGGTATCGACGCCGACGGCAACGACGAGGTTTGGGCCGATTCCGCCAAGAGTGTCGTTTACGGATCGACTGCCGGCGATGTGATTGAAGACGCTCTAAAGGGCATGACCCATACCGCGACCGGTGTGGGCACGGCGAGTTACTATCTGAGTGATATCACTTCGGCGGATGGTCGCAAGCTGGGCTGGGATGCGTCGACGCGCAAGTACTGGCAGCTGTTTGTTAACGGGAAGGCATCTGAGGTCGGCGCCGGCCAGGTTCACCTCGCCCCCGGCGATAGCGTCGTGCTGTATTACTCCGCCTTTGGCGCAAGCCTTGACGAGATTGGGCAGGCTAAAGTCAAGGCCTCGGTGAGTCTGATTGGTCCTGATGCTAACGAGAAGACTTCGGTCTGGTACTCCTTCAACGACGTGAAGCTCCAGAACGGTGCGACGGCTGCCGACCTGACGGCGATGGCGCTGAAGGCTTCGGGCCTTGGGTACGAGCTGAAGACGCCGGAGAAGGACGGCTACTTCCTCCTGGAGAGCATTACGTCGACCGACGGTCGAAAGCTGGGTTCGAATGAGGCGACGGGTCGCTATTGGCAGCTCTACGTCAATGGTGAATATTCCAAGGTTGGTGCCGACCAGGCTGTGCTCAAGCCCGGCGACAACATCCAGTATGTCTACGCGTCCGATAGTGAAAAACCGCTTGACGGCGTAGTTTTGAACCCGAGCGCCGCACGTCCCAACTGGGACAGCGATTGGCCTGGTTATACGAGCGCCAACAAGGTAACCGATGCTCCTGTGCCCACGAAGGACGCCGAGGCAAAATGGGTGAGCGAGCTCAAGGGCTCGAGCGAATGGAGCAAGGGTATTTCCGACCCGCTGCTGGTCGGTGACTACCTCTACGTGGCCGTTGGCTCCAAGCTGCTTAAGAAGAATGTCGATACGGGTGAGACCGTTGCCGAATCGCCTTTGGCGGCAAAGATCGATTCGACCTCGCGTATGGTATACGCCGGCGGCGTGATACTCGTGCCGCTTTCGAGCGGTCGTCTTCAGGCGCTGACGGTTGATGCCCTGGCGACGGTTTGGGTAACCGATGAGTTGCCTGCTGGTCCCGATGGTGCCCAGCAGTCTCTTGCGTCCATTACGGTTCGTGACGGCGTTGCTTACTTTGGGACGGCATCGGCCAGCTGGTCCGACTCGAGCGACGGCTACCTGCTCTGCGTGCGCATCTCCGATGGCAAGGTTATGTGGCAGCATAAGAACGAGAACAGCAAGGGCTACTACTGGGCCGGCTTGGCGTTCTCGGGCAATTATGGCGTCATCGCAGATGATTCCGGTACGGTGAGCACGGTCGACCCCGAAACTGGAAAGACCGTTGCGTCGCTCAAAATTGCCGAGCGCGTGCGCACGACGGTGCTGGTCGATGGATCGATCGCTTATGTCGTGAGCGTCGACGGCGTTTTGCATAAGCTTTTGGTTGGAACGGACGGAGCGCTTTCTGAGCTCGGCAAGGTCTCGTTTGGCAGCAGCTCGACCTCGACGCCGGTGTTGGTCAACGGCAAAATTGTGGTCGGAGGCGCATCGACCGAGTCCTTTATGGGCGGCTATCAGAACAAGTACACGTACTACTACGGTCAGCTTGCAGTGATTGATGCCGAGACGCTTGCCGTGGACTATTCCATTTGCAAGGCGGACGGTAGCTATATTCGTCAGGGGGCTTCGGGCGGCGGTGATGTAAAGTCGCAGCCGGTCGTTTCTGTCCAGAATGGCGAGACGTATGTCTACTTTACGTCTAACAACAACCCGGGCGGCATCTATCGCTACCGTATTGGCGACGACGAGGCCGAGCTGCTTTATACGCCCGCGGCGGGCGACCAGCAGTACTGCATGGCTTCTATTTCGGTCGGATCCGATGGCTCACTCTACTATGTCAATGACTCGGGCAAGCTGTTTGCTGTCAAGGGCAATGGCCAAAGGGTCAAACGCTATACTGTGACGTTCGACGCCAACGGTAAGGATGCGGCGATGCCCGATTCTCAACGCGTGAAGGAAGGCAAAGCGGTGACGGAGCCCTCGACTAAGCCGCAGTGCAAGGGCTACACCTTCGCCGGTTGGTACACCGACGAGGCTTGCACCAAGGCGTATGACTTTAGCGCTGCGGTGACGGCCGATATGACGCTCTACGCTAAGTGGACCAAGAATGCCGTTACCCCTGGCGGTAACGGCGGCTCTGGCTCCAACGGCGGCAATGGCGGCTCGGGTAATGCCGGTGCTGGTTCTGGCTCCGGTAACGGCACAAATGGCCAGCAGACTGGCGGTGCTGTTGCTCCGGGCCAGAAGCCGGTATCCACAACGACCACGACCGAGACCAAGGACGGCAAGGATTCCAAGAAGGATTCCGACAAGTCCGACAAGAAGGACAGCAAGAAGTCTGACGAGAAGTCCAGCAAGTCCAGCTCCAAGTCCGATACGGGCTCGGCTGCCGCGACTACCGCTAAGAAGTCCGCTGAGGCTCTGGCACAGCAGTCTGGCTTCAACCCGCTCGCCATTGTCGGCGTAGCGGCCGGCGTGATCGGGCTTGCGGTCATTGGCGTGTTCGTGTTTACCAAGCGCCGGTAGGTGAGAGCTGTGTCCAATAAACCTCAGGATGCCGACTCCAAGCAACCCGACTCGTCGTTCATTCAGCTCGACGATGCTAAGCAAAAGGGCGCCGCCTCGGCGGCGTCCGCCTCTCGGCGCAAGGCGCTGCTTGGCTCTCTGACGGCCGTCTGCATCGCACTGATTGTCGTCTCTCTGGGCTTTGTTCACCCTTCCGCCAGCGGCGCCTGGTCCATCGATTGGATCGCTCGGGCCGTGGCGGGGAGGAGCGTTGTCGACTCTGGCTCTATCGCCTCTCGCAAGACGGAGACAGCGGGCTCCTCGTCTTCTGACGCTGTGGACTCCGAGTCCAAGAACTCGAATGAATCGGATTCCAAGGACGCTTCCGAGTCTTCGGACGAGAAGTCAGACAAGGATTCGAAAGAGAAGAAGTCCGAAGGCAAGGGCGGCAAGAAGTCCAACAACGCGTCTGCCGGACAGGGATCCGAATCCGCTGGTGGATCGAGTTCTTCAAACGGCTCCTCTTCGGGCGGCGGCTCGGTGTCTGGCGGTGGGTCTGTATCCAACGGCGACAGCGCCTCTGCTGGCAATCAGGGCGGCTCGCAGCGGCCTGGCTACATTACTGTGACGGTCTCAGTGACGTCGAGTTCCGTGGGTAACCCGGTGTCTTCTGGCGGTACGTTCACCTTCAACGAGGGCGCTACCCCCTACGATGCCCTGTGTGCACTGGGCCTCTCTGTAAATGCGCACGGCTCATCGTACGGCACGTATGTCGCCGCTATCGGCGGCCTGGCCGAGAAGGAGCACGGTGGTACAAGCGGCTGGATGTATTCCGTCAACGGCGTAACGCCCAACACGGCTTGCAGCAACTACGTTCTCTCCAATGGCGACAGCGTGGTTTGGTATTACGTAACGGGCTAAATGCCTTGACATAACACGCCAAACGGGCGGTTCGGACAAACATCCGAGCCGCCCGTTTTTATGCGAATGGGGCGTCGTTTCCCAATCGAGGTTCAACCGGAAATTGCATCCCACCCTGAAGGTGAATTCCGGGACGCAATTTCCGCATCAGCATCCATTGGGAAAGCGCATCTCGTTCTAGACATCGATAACGGGATGCGCTTTCCGTTTCGGCGTCCGCGGGAAACTGCGTCCCGGAATCCGCGCTCAGACCGGGATACGGTTTCCCGATGGGGCGGGTTTCGGAAAGCGTGTCCCGCTCTGGGGGCTCATTCCGGGATGGACTTTCCGCATGGGGGCTCATCTGGAAACTGCGTCCCGTTCTGTTGACTGATTCCGGGACACAGTTTCCGCTAGGACGGCGTTGCGGAAGCTGCATCCCATTCTGAGGCTGCAATCTGGGATACACTTTCCGGAACGGCGTTCATGGGGAAACTGCGTCCCATTCATGCACCGTAGCCCGCCTTCCTCGGCAGACTCTGCAAACAAAAACCGGTTGGAACGAGAATTCCAACCGGCTGCGAAGCGAGATTATGTTGGGCCGTCTACGACCGTGCGCCTTCGAGGAAAAAGCGACGGCTAAAGTAGTTGTACCAGGTGACCAGGAACGTGGCGATGGCCTTCATGGCCTGGTAGCCGATGCTCAAAAACGTGACGCCCACAAACATGTACAGGTCGTTGAGGCCCAGACCGATCACCGACAGGATGGTAAAGATCGTGAACTCGCGCTTACGGCTCATGCCCTCGCGATGGTCGAACACGTACTTCATGCTGAGCCAGTAGTTAACCACGACGGACGTGGTAAACGAGACCGTCGTGCTCATCAAAAAGTCGAGGTGGAACAGCTCGACGAGCGCAATAAGCATGCCCCAGTCGACGCCAAAGGAGATAAGGCCCACGACAGCGAACTTGAGGAACTGCTTGGTATGAGGTTGTGCCAGCGCGTTACGCACGTAATCACATCCAATGCGTTGATGAATCGAGCAACGAGATACTTTAGAGCTTTTGCATGGCAAACGTAAGGTCTTTGGCAAGAACTATACGAACTCGCCAAATATTCAAGAGGTAATCTGCAAACGTTGCAAATCTACCCGTAAACGAGCAAGGCCCAGGCAACGCTGCGCTCGACGCGCGTCATCCGCAGGTCCCCGTAGTGCAACGAGGAGGCCGAGCTATTTGGTCTGCTCGCCCTCTAGGAAGATCTTTCGCGTTACAAAGTTGTAGACCATGACGAGCGCGGTAGCGCAAATCTTGGCGATATTGGCCTCGAGGCCCAGGCCGGCGTTGAGGGCAAGCACGATGCCGTCGTTGAGCGCCAGGCCAATAACGGATAGCACGACAAAGATGATGAACTCGCGGCGGCGGCTCATGCCCTCCTTGTGTGCAAACACGTACTTCATGCTCGCGACGTAGTTAAAGATGAGCGAGACGATAAAACCGCTGGTGTTGGCGATCAAGATGTTGAGGCCCAGGCCGTAGTGGAGCAGATTCATGATTCCAAAGTCGATGACGGTGGCAACGACGCCGACGACGCCAAACTTTATGATCTGCGCAAGGAGCTTTTGCATGGTACCTGCCTTAGGGTGGCGCCGGGGCGCCGCGGGGATGACAAACCCAGCAAGTTTAACCAATCCCCGCAGGCGGGGCTAGGCTCGCTCCTCGATAGCACCGTTTCTATATGCATCGAGGAGCTGGCGCAGGTCTTGGATCTGACTGCGAATCTTGACGCCGGTATCGGTGTCGCTCACCATGCGGCGCCGGTCGGCCTCGTCAAAGCGGTTGGTCTCGCTCTCGATATCGATGTTGCGGGTGAGCGCCTCGGCAACGCTGGTAAAGGCCTGGTGCGACTTAAGGCGGCATCCGCGCGAGCTCGAGATGAGCGTGTAACCGGCGATGCCCGTTTTGGGGTGGTAGGCGCGACAGAAACCGCCGTCGATGACCAGCAACTTTCCGTTGGCGCGGATGGGCTGCTCGCCCTTGGTGGTCTTGACGGGCGTATGGCCGTTGATGATATGGCCCGTCGGCGAGCAAGCCATGGGGGCGACGCCAAACTCGCGCATGATGTCGTCGCAAACGGACGAGGACGTGGTGAGCGTGTAGTACGGGTCCATCGGCTCGACCCACGTGCTCTTGTCGGCAATGTAGGCGCGCTCGAAGGTGCGCACCACGCGTCCGCTGGCGGGTGAGTTAAAGCCGATCCACAGGTACCACATCCAGTCGAGGGCATCGCGGTCGCCGACGCGCCAGGCGCGGCGGGCGATATAGTCGCAAAAATCAAAATAATCGCGGCCGGCGTGCCAGGTACCCAGGCAGTTCATGCTGCTAAAGGTGCCGTCTTCGTTGAGCGGTACGCAGCCGTGGAACAGCAGATTGCCGTTGGCGACCTTATACATGGAGCCGTGGGTATAGAGGAAATCGATGTGGCGATGCAGATGATCGGCGGTGACAAATTCGGACACGAGCTTGTCGATGATGTGCTGCTCCTCGGGCGTGAGCGTGTAGGGGTCCGTTGGATCGACGGTGGGGAAGTCGTTGGTCGTGAGCGGCCACACGCTGCCGTCGGCGAGGGTGACCGTGCCGGTGTCGTGATCGACCTTGTCGAGCAGAAGACGGTCGGCCATGTCGAACTCGGGGTGGCGCTGGATAATCTGGCCCTCGAGCTTAAAGAGCAGAACGTTGATGGCTTTGATGAGCGGGCTGATGGGCTCGCCGGCGGTATAGGTGGCGTTGGCAAAGGCGACAAGCTCGCGCAGCGAGATGCCGTAGTCGTTCTCGAGAATCTCGTAGTTGTCGTAGCGCAGGTTGTTGCGTAGCACCGTGGCGATGCAGGCGGGCTCGCCGGCAGCGGCGCCCATCCACAACAGATCGTGATTGCCCCACTGAATATCGAGCGAATGATAGGTGAGCAGGCGGTCCATAATCTTGGCCGCGCCGCCGCCGCGGTCGAAGATGTCGCCCACCAAGTGCAGGTGGTCGACGGCGAGGCGCTTGATGAGTGAGGCGAGCGACTCGATAAAGTCATCGGCGCTGGCGGTCTCCAAGATAGATTCGATAATGCGCTCGTGATAACGCACGCGGTAGTTGTTCTCGTCCGGATGCGTGTGCAGCAGCTCGTCGATGATGTAGGCGTAATCGCGCGGGATGGCCTTACGTACCTTGGAGCGGGTGTAGCGGCTCGAAAGCGAGCGGGCAACCACAATGAGCTGGTTGAGCATGGTCTTGTACCAGGTGGGCGAGTCCTCGTGCCGGCTGCGGACCAGATCGATCTTCTCGCGCGGGTAGTAGATGAGCGTGCACAGCTCGCCCTTTTCGTTAAAGGAGAGCGTGTCGCCAAAGATTTCGTCGACATGCTCGCGCACGACGCCCGAGCAGTTGTTGAGGATGTGCATAAAGGCTTCGTACTCGCCATGCACATCGCTCATAAAATGCTCGGTGCCCTTGGGCAGGTTGAGGATGGCCGAGAGGTTGATGATCTCGGTGAATGCGGATTGCTCGGTGGGGAACTGTCTCGACAGCAGGCGCAGATACTTGAAGTCTTGCGGATTGCGATCGAATGCGACCATGAAACACCTTCCGATGTGGTTGGTAAAACTGATAAACAGCGTCAAACGTTTATCAGTATGCGCCGCTTTTGTTTCAATTGGGGTTAGGAGATTGAATTGTTGGCCGAACGGTTTGCTAAATCGATTTAGTCGAGGTAGATATGGCGGTTGAGTGGAGACGTAGGGCCGTATTTGCAGGCGCATACCTCCGGGATCGCTAGAGATGATGACGGTAAAGATGTTCACTATCTTTGGTTCAATTTGGTGAATAACGGACATTTGTACCGTATTCACGCATGCTGTGCGATAATTTGCGCAGCAATGAGTAAGGAGCCTCATATGAGTGATTTTGTCCTGACCTGTGAATCCGCCGCCGATCGAACCCGTGAGTTCTTTGCGTCGCGCAATATTCCTGTCGTGTGCTTTCATTACGAGGTCGACGATGTTGTCTATACGGACGATCTGTATCAGTCGATTACGCCGGACGAGTTTTTTGCTCAGATTGCCGCGGGCGCCATGCCCAAGACGTCTCAGGTGAGCGTGGGTGAGTACGAGGAGTTTTGGGAGCCGTTTGTTGCCGAGGGTAAAGACGTGCTGCACCTGACGTTGTCGTCGGGCATTTCGGGCACGTATGGATCGGCCTGCGTTGCGGCGCAGATGCTCGCGGATCGCTATCCCCAGGGCGGCAAGGTACGCGTCATCGATTCGCTGGCGGCGTCTTCGGGCCTTGGCCTGCTGGCGGAATGTGCCGCCGACGTTCGCGATAGCGGCGCTTCGCTCGACGAGACGGCCGCTTGGATTGAGGAGCATAAACTCAACCTTCACCACTGGTTCTTCTCGACCGATCTGTCGAGCTACCTGCGCGGCGGTCGCATTTCGGCCGCGAGCGCGATCATCGGCACGGCACTCAAGATTTGCCCGCTTATGACGGTCGATTGCGAAGGTGAGCTGGCGCCGCGTGAGAAGATTCGCACCAAGAAGCGCGCGATTTCCGAGATGGCTAAGACCATGATGGCACACGTGCAGGGCGGTGCGGATTATTCGGGTAAGTGCATCATGTCGCACTCGGCGTGTCGCGAGGATGCCGAGGCAGTTGCGGCGCTGATCGAGGAACAGGTTCCGCAGCTTAAAGGCAAGATTGAGATTAATGACATCGGTGCTCTGATTGGCTCGCATACCGGACCTGGTACGGTGGCGCTCTTCTTTATGGGCGACAAGCGCGTGGACTAACGTTTGTGGGCTGGCTGACGGTTTTAACGGCTACGCCTGTCCTCCTGACATTTGATAGCAGAAAAAGGCCCGTCCCGTTGTTTGCGGGGCGGGCCAAGATGTTTTGCTAGCGTTTCTTTCCGCGGAAGAAAAAGCCGTGCAGTGACGGCTTGAGTCCGCGGTTGGCACGACGCTCCTCGATATGATCGTGGATCGAGGCGACGCGTTCGATGACCTCGTCGGGAATCGGCACGTCGGGATTCATGTTCTCGACCTGGCTGACCTCGGCGGCGGCGACCTGGTCGATAATGGGCACATCGTCGCGCGAGATGACAGGCGTGGCGTCTTCCTTCATCTTGCGGTAGCGCTCCATCATGTCGGTTTGCAGCTGCTGGGCCGAAGGCGGCGTCCAGATGATAGCGTTGGCGCCGGCGGCGATGGTTTCACGGATGCTCTCGGGCGTCTTGCCACCCGGTGCGATGAGTGGCAGGCTGGGATAGTGCTCTCGCAGTTCGCGTAGGACCTGGGGTGTGTTTTTGCCGGCGGCGATGTTGAGGATCTTGGCCCCGGCGCGCACCTTGGCGTGGGCATCGTCATCGCAGCGAACGACCGTGGCGATGACGGGGATGTCGGCGATGTTGGTGATGTGCTCGACCATCTCGGCGGTAGCGGGGGAGTTGACCACGCAGCCTGCCGCGCCTTGCATCTCGGAGACGGCCGCCATCTGCACGGAGCGCTTACCGGTGGTGGTACCGCCGCCAACGCCCACAAAGACCGGGCACTCGGCAACAGTCAGCAGCGCCTGCGTAATGGCGGGCTGCGGCGTGAAGGGGTAGACGGCAAACACGGCGTCGGCATTGGAGTTGCGGATGACCGCCACGTCGGTGGTGTAGATGAGCGATTTGATGCGGCGTCCAAAGAGCGTAAAGCCGCTGGCCTCCTCGATCTCATCGGGCATGCGGAGGGCCGCCTTGCGCAGGCGCCCGTCGATGGGCAGCGGCTCCATGGGCAAAAGGCCGCTGGGGGTTACGGCCACCTGGGGCTCGGTAAATTCGTCCGCAAGCTCAACCTCTGAGAAATCGACCGAGGCGACGATGTCCTCGTGAACCTCGGCGGGAACATCGATGGGGGCTTGGTCGTTCGTCGCGGCGGGCGTGTCGAAGGAGCTGGTGGCGACAAAAGCGTCAACACGCTCGTTCAAATCGTTGAGAGAATCCATTGCGGTCCGTTTCTATAATGTGCGGTCGGCAGCGTGCGACCGGCGCTACGTTGCTAAAACGTTTGACGAGTTGATTTTTCCCCGCCGCGCTATCCGTTAGACCGAAGGGCCGGCGAACGTGAAGGAGCTGTGGTGGCAGGTTTTGAGGTGCTATCTTGGATGTCCCGTATACAAAAGAGAGGTGACGCGGTATGGAAATCTCGACATTATTGGGCTCGATTGGCCTATGCGTGGGCGCAATCGTAGCCGCCGCGGTCATCTACTTTGTGGTTACGGCCATTAAGGGCAAAAGAGCCGAGCGCAAGGAGCGTGAAGCGCTTGCGCGGCATAAGGACCAGCAGGACAGGCGCGCACGGAGATAGCTTGTTGAGTTGGTCCGTGCGCTAACTGCGTTTTCGGATCAAAGCGATGTAGAAGCCCTCAAAGTCGCGGCTGGGCGGGATGGTCAGCGTGCCGGGCATGCCGTTGGCGACGGTCGAGACGTGGCCGGTGGCGATGGCCTCGGTGAGGGCGTTGCTCTCGACGCGTGGCTCTTCGCCAGCTTCCTGAGCACGGCGCGTTTCGCTTTCGCTCGGCGTGCCGTCGAGGGGGATGAGCTCGCAGTCCATGTGCTTGTCGAGGGCCTCTTGCAGGGCGTCCTCGTTTTCCTGCGGCAAGATCGAACAAGTCGAATAGACGAGCGTGCCGCCTGGCTTGAGGGCGCCCATGGCGCGGTCCAGAAGCGCGCGCTGCGAGCGGGCGCACTTGCAGAGCAGCTGCTCGGTCAGGCCGCGCAGGCTTTTCTCGTTGCCGCTGATGACAGTGCCCGTGCCGGTGCAGGGGGCGTCGAGCAGGATGCGGTCAAAGCGGAAGAACTCGTCAAGCTCGCGTGCGTCGATGCGCATGACGGGCACGTTTTTGGCGCCCTGGCGGCCCAAGTTGGCCTCGAGCTTTTCGGCGCGGGGAATGCTCATCTCGCAGGCGGTGAGGTGCGCCTGTCCCTGGGTGAGGGCGGCGATCTGCGTCGTCTTGCCGCCGGGGGCCGCGCACATGTCCAGGATATCCTCGCCGGCCTGAGCGCCCAGCACTAAAGGAGGCATCATGGACGACAGGCTCTGCAGGTAGATCATGCCGTTGCGGTAGATGTCGAGATCCCACAGATCGGATACCTGGGCCTCGGGCAGGATGAAAGCGTCCGGGTACCAGGCAACGGTTTGGTGGGCGATGCCGGCTGCGTCGAGCGCGGCGGCGATGTCCTCGGCGGTTGCCTTGAGCGTGTTGGCGCGCAGCGTGACCGGGCGCGTGGCTGCGGCGCCAAAGCCTTCGATCATGAGCTCGGCATCGGCAGGCGCATAGGCGCCGGCGACCGTGTCGACCATAAAGCGCGGCAGGTCGGCGGCGGAGTGTTGGGCGGCAAGCTGGTCGGAAAGCTCGGTAGCGGCAAACTGCCTAAGCTTGAGCTCGGGCTTAACCTGCTTTTTCTGCTTACGACGACGCGGCTTGGACATCCGTCTTTCCTTCCCATTCCATTAAAAGTAGTCAATTTGGGACGGGGCTATTTTAGCTGCCCGTCCGTTTCGGCAGGCGTTGCAGTTAAATTTGGGACGGGGTAGCTAAAATAGCCCCGTCCCAAATTGACTAGTCTGCCTTGGCGTTTGTCTAGTACTGGCTCTCGTGCTTGCTGAAGAAGTCGAAGCGCGGGGGCAGCGGCTTTACGCGGTGCTCGCCGGGCTTCTCGCCCAGACTCTCCACAAACTCATCCGTGGAGGCAAAGATGTTATCCCAGCTAAAGAAGGCGACCGGATCGACGTCGAAGTACTCGCAGATGAGCTCGCAGCCGGCCGGCACAATACCGTGCATGAGCACGGTCGCCACGCGCAGCTCGGTAAAGGCGTCGACCAGTGCCTGCGTCATTGCGGTGTTTGCCTCGCTACCCTCGAGCTTGTTGGCAGCCTTGGAGGCATCGCTCCAGCGCTTGTTGGCGGCACGCAGGTAGTCGTCGCACACGGCGAGCGCGCGGTGCGTCTCGAACTTGTACATGGCCTGCTCAAAGGCGAGAGCTGCCTGCTCGGCGGCTTCGACCACGGTGGCGGAGGCGGCACCGGCGGGGATGCAGCCGTTGCGGTAGGGGCTCTCGTCGCCCTCCTTGACGGCGACGCCGTAGAAGCAGCTACGGGCCAGGCGGTTGAACACGCCGGTCAAAAGCGCGCTCTCCTTAAGGGCCGGGTCGATAACGCGCTTGTCGTCGCAGGCGCGCACCTCGTTGCCGTCCTTGTCCTTGCCGGTCACGCGTGTGTCGTATGCCTTGGGGCTAAAGCTCACTGGCTTCTCGGACAGGCCGAGCGACAGCCAATGCGCACGCATCTGCTCGCAGGTGTAGTGGTTGAGCAGGTCGTCTGCCGGCGGGGGAGGCGTCTGCGAGGACGAGCTTGCCTTTTTGCCCATGTAGAGCAGGTGATAGCAGGCGCTGACGGTGCTCTGCGTGAGGTTCCAACCCAGGGCCTCCCACATGGCGGTCTGCGCGATGCAGTAGAAGTAGATGTTGTCCTGACCGATAAACTGGTAGATCTGTGCGTCGTCAGAGCACCACCAGTCGCGCCAGTCGAGCGAGCTGTGCTGGTAGGTGGGCGCGGGGACCTGCGTGGAATCGGCGGCGGGCTCGCCCATGAGGGCGGCATCCTGGGCGGCGACGCCCTCGGTCACGCCGGCGGCGCGGGCATCGCGGGCGAGCACGGTGCGGGTGTAGCTGATGGGCGCCCACAGGCTCTCGGGCCAGCACCAGCAGGTGACGTCGGAGACGCCGTCGACCTGGGGCACCGGAACGCCCCAGTCGATGTTGCCGGTGATGCGGAAGGGCACGAGCGCCTTGCCGCTACGGAAGCGCACGCCGCCGTTGGCGAGCACCGCGTGGGCGTCGTCGCGCTCCTTCCAGCTGGGGAAGGTGACGGTAAAACTGCTCTTGTTGCCCTCGGGCTCCAGCACGGTGTGCTCGGGGAGCTGGTCCTCGACGGCGTCGAAGGCCTCGCGGAACTTGTTCTGGATGTAGAGCTGTGCCGGCAGCAGCCACTCTTCCATGGTCTTGGAGACCACGGAGCGAACCTGCGGGTTCTGGGCGAGCTTGGCGGTGTAGGTCTTCATAAAGTCGAGGTAGGCCGGCAGGTCGAAGTAGAGGTTGTCGACCGGGCGCAGCTCGGGCACCTCGTCGGTGAGCTGGCTCTTGGGCGCGATGAGCTCCTCGGGCTCAAACTGGTGGCCCAGGTCGCACTCGTCGGCATAAGCCTTCTCGGACTTGCAGCCTTGGATGGGGCAGCGGCCGATGACCTGGCGACCGTTGAGGAACGTGCCGGCCTTGGCGTCGTAGAACTGAAGGGTAGAGCGCTTGGAGATGGTGCCCTGCTCGTGCAGGCGCTCGATAATCTCGGCGGTTACCTTGTTGTGAATCTGGGCCGCCGGCTCAAGGCCCGAGCCGCCGTAGATGTCGCAGCTGATGTTGTAGTTGTTGAGGGTCGCGGCCTGACGGGAGTGATTGGACTCGACATACTCGCTAATGGACTTATCGTAGCCCTCGTTCTCCTTGAGCTTGCGGTAGCTCTCCATGATGGGCGAGCCGTAGCAGTCGGTGCCCGAGGTGAAGATGACGTTCTCGCGGCCCAGGCGGTCGCGCAGGAAGCGGGCGAAGAAGTCGGCCGGGACAAAGACGCCGCCAACGTGGCCAAAGTGAAGGCCCTTGTTGCCGTAGGGCTCGCCGGCGGTAACGATGGCGCGGCGAGGCCAGCTGGGACGGTCGTTCATGGAGTATTTGGATGCCATGGGACTCCTTCGCATATGGTGAGAGCGTGGCCGGGCGCAAGGCCTGGCGACGCGGTGGTCAATTCGTGCATATCGTTCGACATTATCGCACATGCGGACGGGTACGTGGCAGGGGCGCTATCCTAAGATGCTATGAATGAGATTTCCAACATACATGCGTTTGAAGACGAGGATTTCCTGCACGCTTGCTTTGTGTGGGGGATGGCCGTGCTTGGCGCATTTGCCGTGTGCCTGGTGCCGGTGTTTATGCTGCTGGGTGGGCCCGCGGACTTGGATGCGGCTGACGCGGGTGGCTGGACGGCCGTCTTGGGCTGGATAGTCGGTTTGGCTGCGGTTTCGGCGGCGTCATTTGCCGTGCACGAGTTGGTGCACGGCGTGTTCTTTAAGCTGCTGGCTCCTGCGGGCGCGCAGGTTACCTTTGGGGCGAACCTCGAGACGTGCATGATCTATGCCTGCGCCGAGGGCGTTGTGTATTCGCGCCGGCGGTACATGGCAGTTTGTCTGGCGCCGACGGTTGTCGTGACGACAGCGTTTACCCTGGGGTTTGCGTTTTCGGGCTATCCGCTGCTGTGCTACCTGGCAGCCGGCTTGCATTTGTCGGGCTGTGTGGGCGACTGGTATTACGTGCGGACCATTTTGCGCGACCGCCGCATTGTCGCCTGCGAAGATACGTCCTTTGGCGTTCGCTTTTTTGGTCAGTAGTCTTTTTGGGACGGGGCTATTTTGACTACTTTCCTGTTGATGCAGGTATTTGGAACTGCTTGACGTTAAAAGTAGTCAAAATAGCCCCGTCCCAAAAAGACTACCCTGGGCAAAGATTGGGAGGAGATGTCCATGAAGCCGCTGCTGCTGCATGCGTGCTGTGCGCCGTGCTCGCTGGAGCCGGTTCGTCTGCTGCGTGAGGAGGGGTTTGAGCCCACGATTTGCTGGACCAACCCCAATATTCAGCCGCGCGATGAATGGCAGCGCCGCTTGGACGAGCTGCGCCGGTGGTGTGCCGATGGCGACATCGAGCTCATCGAGGCGGGGGAGGACCGCGAGCGCTGGGAGGCCGGCGTGGCCCCGCTGGGCGCCGATCGACCCCGTCGCTGTCGTGCGTGCTATGCCCTGCGCCTGGCCGAGGCATGCCGTGTGGCCCAGGAGTGCGGGTTTGAGTTTGTGGGCACGACGCTCGCCGTCTCGCCGTATCAGTTGTTCGAAACCTGCAACGATGTGTTGGAGCGCTTGGCGGCGGCACATGGTCTCACCCCGGTGATTCGCGATTTTCGCCCGTATTATCCCGAGGCCACGCGTCGTTCGCGCGAGCTGGGCATGTATCGGCAGAACTACTGTGGTTGCCGATTCTCGGCCGTCGAGGCGGCCATGGACCGCGCCCGCATCCGCGACGAGCGCAAAGCGTCCAAAAAGTAGTCCTTTTGGGCTGGCAGCCTGCTAGGATGTAGAGCGGATTTTAGCTATATAAGGAGTATCCGACGTGTCTATGCGTACCGATGATTTTGACTACAACCTTCCTGAGGAACTGATTGCCCAGGCTCCTGCTGAGCCGCGCGACTCCTGCCGCCTGCTGGTGGTGGATCGCAAGGGCTCCCAGGCGGGAATGCCACTGGAGCATGGCGGCACCGTCGAGCACCGCATCTTCCGCGACATCATCGACTATATCGAGCCGGGCGACGTGCTCGTCATCAACCAGACGCGCGTGATGCCGGCCCGCCTTATCGGTCGCAAGGCCGGCTCGGGCGGCGTGGTCGAAACGCTGCTGCTCAAGCGCCGCGAGGACGTGGATCTGCTGGGTCACGTTTGGGAGTGCTTGGTCAAGCCGGGCAAGCGCTTAAAGCCCGGCGCTCAGATTGAGTATCGCGCCGGTGGCGCCCATGCGCCCGAGGGCGCGCCCGTGGTGCTGACGGCCGAGGTCGTCGACTTTGTCACCGATAGCCGCGGCGGCCGCCTGGTGCGTTTTGAGCCAGCCGGTTGCAATGCCGCCGGCGACCCGCGCACGCTCGACGAGGCCATCCATGCTGCCGGCCACGTGCCGCTGCCGCCCTACATTACCGATTACGAGGGCGATCCCGAGAAGTACCAGACCGTCTACGCCATGAAGGAGGAGCACTCAGCTGCCGCTCCCACGGCGGGCCTGCACTTTACTCCCGAGCTCATGGCCGCTATCGAGGCCAAGGGTGCGAAGTTTGCCGCTGTCGAGCTCGAGGTGGGCATCGATACCTTCCGTCTGGTGGAGGAGGACGACCCCACGCAGCACGTGATGCACACCGAGCGCTATCACGTGTCGCAGGAGGTTGTCGACGCCGTGCATAAGGCTAAGGCCGAGGGGCATCGCGTGATTGCTGTCGGTACCACCGCAGTCCGCTCGCTCGAGAGTGCGTTTGACGCGGACGCGCCGGTGTCCGATCCGGCTGTGACGGCGCGCTATTTTGAGGGCCGTAAGGACGGGGCCGACACGCTCGGCCGTGGTGACATCGTGGCGCGCGAGAACGCGACAACGCAGCTCTACCTCATGCCCGGCTCGACCTATCACGTGGTCGACGCGCTGATCACCAACTTCCATGTTCCGCGCTCCACACTCATGATGCTCGTGAGCGCACTTGCCACCCGCGATCAGATCATGGATGCCTATGCCGCCGCTATCGAGCAGCGCTACCGCTTCTTCAGCTTTGGCGACGCCATGCTCATTTTGTAGGTTCCGACGTTCTGCCGAACGGCGGACCGGCCGACGCTGCGCGGGCCGCATTTGGACAATCTGACGTTCAACTTCAAGGGCGCGACCAGAAGGTCAGCGCCCTTTCGTTTCACGTCACCTTGCCTCAAATGCGACCCGCTCGCTGTCGCTGCCAAAACATCGGCATTTCTTTGGTTGTCAAGAGATTGCCGTTCTGGCGGGTTTTCGCTGACTTCGCCAAAACATTGGCGTTGCCGTGGTTCAACCTGCCAAAAAGGGACAGGTTTATTTTGGCAGGTTTTATCTGGGCAAACGTTGTTGGTGCAATGGGGACTGCTTTATATGCACCAAGTTGGTGCAAAGTAGCCTGGCCCCTTTGCACCAATCAAAAAGTTGCGGTGAGATAGTTCTTGAATCGGCCTTTTTGGGCTAAACAGGAACTATTTCACCGCAGCTGAGTTGAGACGTTTTTTGGCAGCTGGTTTACTTGCTCGCGAACAGCCAGATCAGGACGATCACGAGGATTACGGCGACAATGCAGACGATTGCGCCGGTGAATTTAACGCGTGAGTCACGGGTGCGCTCGCGCACGTCGTTCTCGGCGGCTTCGAGCTGAGCCACTTCGCGCTCGGTTTCGGCACGCTCGTCCTTATCGCGAGCCAGGGAGCCCGCAAGCGATTCGGTGATCTCGGGATGGTTGTGCACCTCGGTCGCCTGCTCGATGATCGACTGCGCATGCGCGATGTCCGCCTGGGCATTGGCGATAGCCTGCTCTTGCTCTTGACGCGCTTTGTCCTCGGTGACGATCTTCTCGCGTAATTCGCGCTGGCGCGTTGCAGCGGCCGCCTTTGCGGTCTGCAGCTCGTCGCGCGCGGCATCGGCCTCGGCCGTCACGGCCTGATGGGCGCGCTTGGCGTCGGCGATGGGGGCTTGCGCCTGCTCGACGGCGTGCTCGGCGGCTGCGAGCGAGTGCTCAAGATCGGCGGTGATGCGCGGGACATCTTCCTCGGCTTTACGCAGGGCATCAGCCGTGTCGGAGATCTGCATCGAAAGCTCGCTGGTGCGCACCGTATAGTTGGCGGGATTTGCCGAGGGATTGCGCTGCAGTTCGGCATACTCGCGACGCAACGTTTCGAGTTGAGCACGCGTGGCGTCGACGGTTTGCTGCGCTGCGGCAACGCCGGCGTCGCGCTCGGCCTGTACCTTGTCGCGGATGCGCTTGGAATCCTCGAGACGTCGTACGAGGCGGTTACCGGTCTCGCGCGAGCTGGCTTCGCGCGCTTCGATGGCATCGAGCGCGGCTTTGAGACGCCGCTCGGTGGCGTCGTCCTCTTCTTTTATTTGTTCGAGCTGCGCTTTGAGCTCTGTTGTCTTGGCGGCATGGGTATCGCGGCCGATTTCTGCCGCCGCGGCGGCCTTTTGTGCCGTGTCGATAGCGTGGCGCTGCTCGGCGACGATTTGGTCGTAGCGGCCTGCGATATCCTGGCGCGTCTCGAGCTCCTCTCCTTGATCGGCGATGCGCTGATCAAGTTCGGCCAGGTGGGCACGAGCGTCCGCGAGCGCCTTCTTTGCGGCGTTCATCTCGCGCATGGCAGAGGCACCCTGGGCGATAAAAGTGCCTACGGCGTTTGCTGTATTTGAGACGGCGGTTCCCAGATCGCGGCTGGGTGCAGGGGCGTGTGGAGCGGTCGGGTGACCGGCGTCGGCCGTACCCGCATCGGGCGCCTGCGACGTGGCGATATTGCCGGTGCCACCCTCGATCACGGAAAAGCCGGCAGTGTGCGGGTCGACTGCATCTGCGCCAATTGTAGGGTGCTCGAGCTGTAAGAACGAAGGTACGGTGCTGCCTTGGTCGGCAACGGGGGTCTCGCCAGGCACGAAGGTCGATGCGGCCTCGGCGGCCTTCTCTTCTTCGGCGTCCACATCGGCGTCGGCCACGGCGTCTTTCATCGCTTTGACGGCATCCATCATGGAGTCCATGACGGCATCGAGCTCTTCTTCCGAAGATACCTCGATGGGTCCTGCCGCCTGTGACGCGGGGTCCGCGTCGGGCTCGGCGTCGTTCGACTCCGGTTGCTCGCCTTCGTCATGCTCGACAGTATCGCCTGTGTCTGTTGCCTTATCCGCACCGGCGTGCGCATCTTCGGCGGATGCATCGACGGAAGCGGCGACGCAGGTAGGAGTGCTGCAGTCGTCGGCGACGTCTGCGGAATCATCAATATGCTGCTGAGTCTGGGGGTCCAGCTCGTCTGTCATAGGCATGTGCTCCTCATCGTTGATTGTCACCCTATGATAAAGTCTCGCGCCGGCATCCCGCGCGCCGCAGCAAAGTTTCAAAACGTGTTCGATGGCTCGCTTGGATAGCAAAAATTTGGCCGCTCTATTCAGTTTGCGCTTGACATTCCCTTCTCCGAAAGACGTTATGCCGTTCACCTGCCACGGTCTTTATAATGGTTTGCGTATGAACCGCAACCAAGGAGTTCCAGTTTATGGACCAGAGCCTATTTAAATTCGACCTGATCGCCGAGGATCCGACGACGCATGCGCGTGCCGGCGTGCTGCACACTCCGCACGGCGACATCGAGACGCCGATCTTTATGCCCGTGGGCACCAAGGCAAACGTCAAGGGCATTCCTACCGAGACTGTCAAGCAGCTCGGCGCCCAGATCGTGCTCGCCAATACCTATCACCTGTCCATGCGTCCCGGCGAGGACACCATCGCCGAGTTGGGTGGTCTGCACAAGTTTATGAACTGGCATGGCCCCATCCTCACTGATTCCGGCGGTTTCCAGGTGTTCAGCCACAACGACGCCGTCAAGCTCACCGACGAGGGCGTGCGCTTTATCGTCAACGACTACGACGGCCGCCACGTGTTCTGGACGCCCGAGGACAACATGGAAATCGCCATGAAGCTCGGCTCCGACATCTGCATGCAGCTCGACCAGTGCCCGGGCTATCCCGCCACGCGCGCCTACGTTGAGCGCGCCGTTGAGCTGTCGAGCATGTGGGCCGAGCGCTGCTATAAAGCTCATACCCGCGACGACCAGGCGCTCTTTGGCATCGTTCAGGGTGGCATGCATCTGGACCTGCGCCTGCGTTCGCTGCGCCATCTGGAGGAGTGCGGTGACTTCCCCGGTTACGGCATTGGCGGCTACTCGGTGGGCGAGGACCACGAGACCATGTTTGAGACGCTGGCACCGCTCGCGAGCGAGTACATGCCCAAACATAAGCCGCGCTACCTGATGGGCGTCGGCAACCCGACGACGCTCGTGCGTGGTGTAGGCGTGGGCATCGACATGTTCGACTGCGTGCTGCCGACGCGCACCGGCCGCATGGGGACGGCGTTCTCGAGCGAGGGTCGCCTTAACTTCCGCAATGCCCGCTTTGCGCACGACGACGGCCCCATCGATCCCACCTGTACCTGCCCGGTGTGCACGGGCGGTTACAGCCGTGCGCTCATTCGCCACATGGTCACGCAGAAGGAGATGCTCGGCGGCATTTTGCTTTCGATGCACAACATCTACTACCTGCTCAACCTTATGCAGCGTGCCCGCCAGGCCATTATCGAGGGACGTTACGGTGCGTTCGTGAGCGACTGGATGAACAGCCCCGCGGCAGTGGATTACTAAGAGCTGCGGGTGTGCTTACGGGGGCGCTCGCGCGGTGTCGAGGCTACGTGCCAATCGACCGTGCGTAGCCGGCGCCGGGCATCGCATGCGTCGGCATCGCTTGCACGACCTCTGACCGATGCCTTGCAAGCGCTTGATGCATCGTGGGTACCATACCGAATGGTTGATGTTCGGGCGGGTGTTTGACGCATGGCGTCGACCCCGCCCGTTTCTATTTTCGATAGGAGTATCCCATGATTAAGAATGAGAACGTCGAGGGCGAGCCGGCCTACGACGAGACGTACCGACGCGGCCCCGTGGTTATGCGCGGCCCTATGATTCCTAAGGACAACACCTACGCCAACCTGCTGGCGCCCGAGGACTCGACTGACTGGTTGCACGCCGACCCGTGGCGTGTGCTGCGCATTCAGGCCGAGTTTGTCGATGGCTTCGGCGCGCTTGCCGAGCTCGGGCCCGCGGTGACCATCTTCGGCAGTGCCCGTACGCCCAAGACCGATCCGCTCTACAAGGCGGCGCGCACGGTCGGCCGCAAGATCGCGCAGCGCGGCGTGGCGGTTATCACCGGCGGTGGTCCTGGCATTATGGAGGCGGCCAACAGGGGAGCGGCGAGTGCCAACGGCAAGTCGGTCGGCTTGGGTATTGAGCTTCCGCACGAGCATGGGCTCAACAAATACGTGAACCTCGGCATGGACTTCCGTTACTTCTTTGTGCGCAAGACCATGTTTGTCAAATACAGCTCGGGCGCCATCGTGTTTCCCGGTGGTTTTGGTACGCTCGACGAGATGTTTGAGGTGCTCACGCTGGTGCAGACGCACAAGGTCAAGCGCATGCCGCTTGTTTTGGTGGGCAGCGAATACTGGCAGGGCCTGTTCGACTGGCTCAACGGCCCGGTGATGGATGCCGGCATGATCAGCCCACTCGATCCAGACCTCGTCCACATCACCGATGACCTCAACGAGGCCGTCGACATCGCCCTGAGCGGGCTGATGTAGGGTAGGTAAAATGGGACGGGGCTAAAATTGCTAGGTTCAATTGTTGAATAGTCAACAGTTTGAAGTGTCGGTGTGGAAATCTTCAACTGGGGAAGAGGGATGTCGATGGAGGCACTGGAGATATGCAAGCGGCCGGTCGTGCTGTTTGATTTTGACGGCACGGTGGCCGATACGGGCCGGGCGGTGATGACCTCGACGCGTAAAGCGCTGGCTGCGCGCGGGTTTTCTGAGGCGCAGATGGGTGACCTGCGCCGCATGATCGGGCCTCCGTTGTGGAAGAGCTTCCACGACTTTTACGGCTTCTCGCGCGAGGAGTCGCTTGTGGTGGCCGACGAGTACCGTGCCTTTTTTGATGAGCTGGGACCGGAAGAGTACCCCGTGTTCGATGGAATCCCCGAACTGCTCGATGGCCTGGCCGCCCAGGGGCATCACTTGGCCGTGGCGACGTCGCGCATGGAGGCAAAGTGCATCGACATGGTGGGCGAGCTGGGGCTTTCGCAGTTTGAGGCGGTGGTCGGTATGAATCCGCCGCAGGGGCGCGAGACCAAGGCCGATTCGGTTCGCGATGCCCTGGCGGCGCTCGGCGCGACGGCGGACGATGCCGTGATGATCGGCGACCGCTTTAACGATGTGGAGGGCGCGCACGCAAGGGGCGTGCCGTGCATTGGCATCTATTCGGGCGCGGCGGTGCCGGGCGAGCACGAGGCGGCGGGTGCCGATGCAGTGGTGCACTCGGTGGCCGAGCTTGCTAAACTTTTCGCCATCTAATGACGTTATGCGAGGGGCGGGTGTGGCCGTCGCTCATTGGTAAGGAGGTCGTCCATGAATCAGGTGGAACAGAGCGTTACCGAGTATGTCGACGAGATCTGGGAAGATGTCGTTGCCGATATCGAGCAGCTGGTGAGCTATCCGTCCGTGGCCGTTGCTGCCCATGCGGAGCCCGGTGCGCCGTTTGGCCGCCCGGTCCGTGATGCGCTCGATTGTGCGCTCGGCATTGCGCAAAAGCTCGGCTACCAGACGAGCGACGACGAGGGCTATGTGGGCATCGCCGACATTCCCGGCCGCGGCGATAAGCAGCTTGCGACCATCTGCCATGTGGATGTGGTGCCCGCCGGTCCCGGTTGGAACACCGACCCGTTTGCGATGGAGCGCCGCGAGGGCTGGCTGCTCGGTCGTGGCGTGATCGACGACAAGGGCCCGGCCGTGTTGTCGCTCTACGCCGGTGCCTACCTGATCAAGCACGGCATTGTGCCGCGCTATACCTTCCGCGCGCTGCTGGGCTGCGATGAGGAAGTGGGCATGTCCGACGTTCACCATTATCTGGAGAACCACGCAGACCCCGACTTTTTGTTTACGCCCGATGCCGAGTTCCCGGTCTGCAATGCCGAGAAGGGCCAGTTTGGGGCGACGTTTGTGAGCTCCAAGATTGACGGCGGGCGCATCGTATCATGGAGCGGTGCCGAGGCGAGCAACGCCATTCCGTCGCAGTCTATCTGCGAGCTCGCGATTGCCGCCGATGAGCTGCCGGCGCCCGTTGAGAACGCCGACCGCCTGGAGATCACGGCGCTCGATAACGGGCATGCGCGGATTTTCGCCCACGGTATTGGCGGTCACGCTTCGATGCCCGAGGGAACGATCAATGCCGTCGGCCTCATCGTGGCGTATCTGCGCGAGGCCGAGGACGCGTTTGGTGCACGCGACGAGCGACTGCTGACGCCCGCCGAGCACGAGTTTGTCAAGTTTCTGACCTTTGTACATGCGGATGCCTATGGCCACGGCCTGGGTATCGACGCGACGAGCCCGGCGTTTGGCCCGCTCACGTGCAACCCCGGTGTTATCCGTGTGATGGATGGCCATATTGAGCAGGTCATCGACGTACGTTTCCCCGACAGCACGAGCGCCGATACCATCTGCGAGCAGCTCGAGCCGCTCGTGGGCCGCTTTGGCGTGACGTGCCGCGTGGGTCGTGCAAAGGTGCCGTTCTCGGTGTCCGCCGACGATCCGGCCGTGAAGGCGCTTATTGATACCTATAACGAGTTTACGGGCAAGCATGCCGAGCCCTTTGCCATGGGCGGCGGCACGTACGCACGCAACTTTGCCCGCGCCGTGTCGTTTGGCCCCGAGGAAACCGGCCTGGAGCTGCCCGCATGGGGCGGCCAGATGCACGGCCCCAACGAGTGCGCCAACGAGGAACAGCTCAAGCAGGCGCTCAAGATCTACATCGTGGCGATTTTGCGCTTGAATGAGCTGGAGCTTTAAGGTTACGCGGTTTCCTAATCTAAGTTGCGATGGAATAGTTCCTAGAATGGGCCATTTGATGGCCAAGCAGGAACTATTGCACCGCAACTTTGTTTTTATTGGTGTAAAAGGCGGGCCATGCTTGGGGGCGGGTTTGTTATTCGTCTGTAAAGCCGAGTCGCGCTTGCGGTAAGGGTCTATCAAATGCCCGTAAGAAACCGCAGTTGGCGCGGGCACCGCCCGATCGAGGCTGTATCTTTCCAAACAGCAAAGCGGGCAGGGTGCCCGCGAGTCGCATGTATGAAAGGAAGATCATGCTCGATCAGGCTTATTCTCGTCGTCAGTTCCTCGGCCTCGCTGGTGGTCTTGCCAGCTTCGTGGGCCTCGGCCTCGTTGGTTGCGGCGGCGCAGGCGCTTCCAACGCCGCCGACAAGGGCAGCGCCGCTGCCGAGTCCGTCTCCGGCGAGGTGACCTACGACGGCGCCTCCTCGTTCCAGGCTCTCGTCGAGGCCGCTGCCGAGAAGTTCATGGACGCCAACCCGGACGTCTCCGTCTCTGGCTCGGGCAACGGTTCGGGCAAGGGCCTGACCGCCGTTGCCGCCGGTACCGTCACCATCGGTAACTCCGACGTCTTCGCCGAGACCAAGCTCGAGGCCGACCAGGTCAAGAACCTCGTCGACCACGAGGTCGCCGTCGTGGGCATGGGTCCCGTCGTCTCCAAGAACGTGAAGGTCGACGACTTGTCCCTCGAGCAGCTCAAGGGTATCTTCTCCGGCCAGATCACCAACTGGAAGGAGGTCGGCGGCGACGACGCCAAGATCGTCGTTCTCAACCGCAAGGCCGGCTCCGGCACCCGCGCCACCTTCGAGGCCGCCGTCTTTGGTGACGAGGCCGTCGACTTTAAGGGCGACGCCGAGCTCGACAAGTCCGGCGACGTCCAGACTCAGATGGCCAGCACCGACAACGCCATCTCCTACCTCGACTTCTCGCACTTCGACGACTCCAAGTTCAACGCCATCAAGGTTGAGGGCGTGGAGCCCAAGAGCGCAAACGTCACCGACGACTCCTTTAAGATCTGGGCGACCGAGCACATGTACTGCGCAAAGGACGCCGACGATGCCACCAAGGCCTTCCTGGAGTTCATGCTTTCCGACGACGTCCAGGGCAAGCTTGTCGAGGAGCAGGGCTTTATCCCCGTCTCTGCCATGAAGGTCGTCAAGGACGCCAGCGGCAAGGTCTCCGCTAAATAAGTAATCGCCCCGGAAAGGTTTGCAATGGCAAAACAGCTGCCAAAGCGCGACCTTGAGAACGTGGGCCTGGGCGTCACGGGCGCGTGCGTAGCGCTCGTGACGCTTGTCGTTGCCGCGCTCATCTTTATGGTCGCCCAAAAGGGCCTCTCGGCTTTTCTCAAGGACGGCGTTTCGGTCGTCGAGTTCTTTACCGGCACCAAGTGGGACCTGGCCAACACGGCCAAAAACGGCCTGCCCTATACCGGCGCCCTGCCCCTGATCGTCACCTCGTTTGCGGTCATGGTGCTCTCCACGCTTATCGCGCTGCCCATCGCCATCGGCTCTGCTATCTTTGCGGTCGAGATTAGCCCTAAGTTTGGCTCCAAGGTGTTTCAGCCGCTTATTGAGCTTTTGACCGGCATTCCCTCGGTCGTCTTTGGCCTGGTCGGCTTTCACGTGGTCGTCGGTCTTATGAAGAGCGTTTTCCACGTGAGCACGGGCCTGGGCATCTTGCCCGGCGCCATTGTGCTGGCCGTCATGATCTTGCCGACGATGACTACCCTTTCGGTCGATGGCCTGCGTGCCGTGCCCGATAGCTACCGTCAGGGTTCGCTCGCGCTGGGCTACACCCGCTGGCAGACCATCTGGCACGTGGTGCTCAAATCCGCCATGCCGTCGCTCATGACCGCGGTCATCCTTGGCATGACCCGCGCCTTTGGCGAGACGCTCGCCGTGCGCATGGTTATCGGCGGCATCGAGGCCATGCCGACGTCGCTGCTGTCGCCGGCCTCCACCATCACCACCACGCTCACCACGTCCATGGCGGTCTATACCGAGGGCTCGGCCCAAGACGACGTCCTGTGGGCGCTCGGTCTGCTGCTGATGGGCATGAGCCTCATCTTTATCCTGATCATCCACCTTATCGGCCGCAAGGGGGCGAAGGCTCGTGGCTAGCACGCGCATTCATATCGACGAGGCGAGACTCGGGCGCGTCCAAAAGCAGGACCGCATCGCCACGGGCGTGCTGACGGCAATCGTCGCCATCGTCATGCTCATCGTCGTCTCCATGGTGGCCTATATTCTGTTCGAGGGCATCTCGACGCTGTTCCAGCCGGGATTTCTCACGCAGCCCGCGCGCGCCAACGGAACCCAGGGCGGCGTGCTCTACCAGCTGTTCGACTCGTTCTATCTGCTGCTGATCACCTTAAGTATCTCGGTGCCCATCAGCTTGGGCGGCGCGGTTTTCCTGGTTGAGTACGCGCCGGACGGCCCCATCCGCGACATCGCCTCCACCGCCATCGAGACGCTGTCCTCGCTGCCTTCCATCGTCGTCGGCATGTTCGGCTTTCTGGTGTTCTCGGTGCAGCTGGGCTGGAAGTACTCCATCATCTCCGGCGCCGTCGCGCTCACCATGTTCAACATCCCCATCCTGGTGCGCGTGATCCAGCAGGCGCTCGAGGACGTGCCGCAGGCCCAGCGCGATGCGTGCCTGGCTATGGGCCTCACCCGCTGGGAGGCCACGCTGCACATCCTGATCCCCGAGGCCATGCCCGCTATCGTGACCGGTATCGTGCTTTCGGCCGGCCGTGTGTTTGGCGAGGCCGCAGCACTGCTCTTTACCTCGGGCATGAGCTCGCCGGTTCGCCTGAACTTCTTGAGCTTTAACCTGTCGAGTCCCACGTGCGCCTGGAACGTGTTCCGCCCCGGCGAGTCGCTCGCCGTGCACATCTATAAGATCTATGGCGAGGGCAGCCCCGAGGCACAGCAGATTGTTTGGGGCACCGCGGCACTGCTGATGATCTGCGTGCTGCTGTTTAACGTAGTCGCCCGTATCGTGGGCAAGCAACTGGCAAGGAGGATGACGGCCGAATGAGCGAGATAAATGCAACGCCCGCAACCGAGGCGGCCGCGTCCGAGACCCAGGACTTTTTGTTGAGCGTGGGGGAGAGCGAGAAGCGCGTGCGCGTAAGCGGCAAAGCCGTGAGCGACGAGGTCGTGCTTTCCACCAAGGACGTCAACGTTTACTATGGCGACCACCATGCGCTGCACGATACGTCGCTCGACTTTCACAAGGGCGAGATCACGGCGCTCATCGGGCCTTCGGGCTGCGGTAAGTCGACCTTTTTGCGCAGCCTCAACCTTATGAATCGCGAGATTCGCGGCTGCCGCGTGGAGGGCGAGATCAACTATCGCGGGCGCAACGTGAACACCAAGACCGAGAACACCTACGAGCTGCGTCGATCCATTGGCATGGTGTTCCAGCAGCCCAACCCCTTTCGCAAGTCTATTCGCGACAACATCACGTTTGCGCCCAAACGCCACGGCATTACTGACCGCGACGAGCTCGATCGCATGGTCGAGGAAAGCCTGCGCGGCGCGGCGCTGTGGGACGAGGTCAAGGACAAGCTCGACAAGAGCGCCTACGCGCTTTCGGGCGGCCAGCAGCAACGCCTGTGCATTGCGCGCACGCTGGCGCTCAATCCCGATGTGATTCTGTTTGACGAGCCCTGCTCGGCGCTCGACCCCATCTCGACACTGGCAATCGAGGACCTGATGTCATCGATTGTTGCCGACCGCGCCATCGTCATCGTGACGCACAACATGGAGCAGGCGTCGCGCGTGTCCAACCGCACGGCGTTTTTCTACATGGGCGATATGGTCGAGTACGACGAGACCGACGAGATTTTCCAACGGCCCAAGGATAAGCGGCTGAATGATTACCTCACCGGCATGTTCTCCTAGTCCGGGACATGCTTGAGGCCCGCGGCGGCCATGCTTGCCGCGGGACTGATTGGAGAGGCGGGTCATCTCTTACGGGAGATGGCCCGCCTTTTTGCTCTGCGACCGAAACGACCACCACAAAGGGGGCAGGCACCTTCGTGGTGGTTTGGGGTGGGGCTCGCTGCTATCATGGACAACGTTGAATTTCTACGAAGGAGCAGGGCATATGGCGATTCTTTTGGGATGCGATTCCGTCAGCCTAGAGTTTCCCACCAAGCATATTTTCGATAGCGTGACGCTCGGCGTGGACGAGGGCGACCGCATTGGCATCGTCGGTAAAAACGGCGACGGCAAGTCGACACTGCTGAGTGTGCTCGCCGGTACGCTGGAGCCCGACGACGGCCGCGTGACGCATCGCCGCGACACCACGATCGGATTGCTCGGCCAAAAGGACAACCTGGTCGATACCGACACCGTGCATCATGCCGTCGTCGGCGACACGCCCGAGTACGAATGGGCGTCGAGCCCGCGTACGCGCCAGATCCTGGCCGGCCTTATTAGCGATGTGCCCTGGGAGGGCACGGTGGGCGAGCTTTCGGGCGGTCAGCGCCGCCGCGTGGACCTCGCGCGCCTGCTGATCGGCGACTACGATGTGCTCATGCTCGACGAGCCCACCAACCACCTGGACATGCGCACCATCAACTGGCTCGCGCGCCACTTAAAGGCCCGCTGGCAGCGCGGCCAGGGCGCCATGCTCGTGGTCACGCACGACCGTTGGTTCTTGGACGAGGTCTGCACCAGCATGTGGGAGGTCCACGACGGCCAGGTCGACCCCTTTGAGGGCGGCTACTCCGCATATATCCTACAGCGCGTAGAGCGCGACCGCATGGCCGCCGTTACCGAGGAGCGCCGTCGCAACATGGCACGCAAGGAGCTCGCGTGGCTGAGCCGCGGCGCACAGGCGCGCTCCACCAAGCCCAAGTTTCGTGTGGAGGCCGCTCGCGAGCTCATCGCCGACGTACCGCCCGTGCGCGACGAGCTGGAGCTCAAGCGCCTGGCGGTGAGTCGCCTGGGCAAGCAGGTTATCGACGTGGTCGACGTGGACGCCGGCTATGCCGATACCGACGGCGCGCCCAAGCAAGTGCTCTCCGACGTGACCTGGCTCATTGGCGCGGGCGACCGCTATGGTCTTTTGGGCGAGAACGGCGCCGGCAAGTCCACACTGCTCGATGTGATTCAGGGCAAGATCGCGCCCCTGCGCGGCCGCGTGAAGATTGGCCAGACGGTGCGCTTTGGCGTGCTGTCGCAGCAGCTCGAGGAGCTCGAGCCCTACATGGGCGACACGATCCGCGAGGTGCTCAGCAACTACAAGAAGTACTACGTTATCGATGGCAAGGAGACCTCGCCCGAGAAGCTCTGCGAGCGTCTGGGCTTTACGACGCAGCAGCTCTGGAGTCGTATCGGCGATCTTTCGGGCGGACAGCGCCGTCGCCTGTCGCTGCTGCTGACGATCCTGGACGAGCCCAATGTGCTCATCCTGGACGAGCCCGGCAACGACCTGGATACCGACATGCTGGCGATTGTCGAGGACCTGCTCGACGGCTGGCCCGGCACGCTGATTCTGGTAACGCATGACCGCTTTTTGATGGAGCGCGTGACCGACCAGCAGTGGGCGCTGCTCGACGGCCACCTGACGCACATGCCCGGCGGCGTCGACCAGTACCTGCGCCTGTGCAACGCCACCGCCGAGGGCGAGCCCGTGGGTGCGCCGAGCGCCAAGACCGGCACGTTTGACACCGGTGCCGCGGCAGCTGCGGCCGAAAAACCCAAGGCGAGCGGTCAGCCCAATGGCCTTTCCAACGCCGAGCGCCAGAAGCTCCGCCGCGAGGTGAGCTCGCTCGAGCGCAAGATGGAGACGCAGCGCGCTCGCGTGGAGGAGGCCGAGGCCGCGATGGCTCAGGTCGACCCCACCAACTACACGGCGCTGGGCGAGCAGCAGGCAAAGATCGACGAGGCTCACGCCGCTATGGACGAGCTGGAGATGGCGTGGCTCGAGGCGAGCGAGAAGCTCGAGGGCGAGGAGTAGACGAGGATGATCAAAGCCGCGTTTTTCGATATCGACGGTACGCTACTGAGCTTTAAGACGCACCGGATTCCGGCGTCGGCGCAGCAAGTGCTCGACAGCTTTCACGAGCAGGGGATTGCGTGCGTAATCGCCACGGGCCGTCCGACCTACCAGATGCCCGATTGGCTGTTCGATCTTGGTTGGGATGCGTACATTACGCTTTCGGGCCAGCACTGCTTTGATGCCGAGGGCGTCTACCGCAGCTGCCCGATTGATCCGGAGGACGTTGCGGTGATTGTGGACCAGGTGGCGCAGGGGCGCTATGACTCACTGTGCATGCAGGGCGAGAACTCGTTTGTGAACCGCCTGTCCGAGCGCGTGGTGACGGCCGGTAACAACGCGGGAATCGTCTACCACGAGGAGCCGTTTGAGCACGCCTTCGATGCGCCGGTTTACCAGTTTTGCGCCTTTGTGGATCCGGCCGACGAGCATATCGTGACCGACGCCGTGTCGCATTCGCTCACCACGCGCTGGTGCGACCTGTTCTGCGACATTATTCCGGCCAATGGCGGCAAGGACCTGGGTGTGGCGGCGACGCTGGAGCGCCTGGGCATCGACGCGAGCGAGGCGATCGCCTTTGGCGATGGCGAGAACGACCTGTCGATGTTTGCCGCCGTGGGTACGAGCGTGGCCATGGGCAACGCGCAAGACACGGTAAAGGCTGCGGCGAGCTACGTGACGACCGCCGTGGACGACGACGGAATTTACAACGCCGCAAAGCACTTTGGGCTGCTATAGCTGCGGCTCGGCACTTGGGGACGTTCCTTTTCTGCCGGCAGTTGGGGACGCCCCTTGCGCGTTGTGTGCCGCATCGCCCGGCCGGACAGCCACGCATGCTACAGGTTCTTGACACCCATCGCGCGCATGGCGTTCAGGATGGCGATGATCGCCACGCCCACGTCGCCGAACACGGCGAGCCACATGTTGGCGATGCCGAGCGCCGCGAGCACCAGAATCAGCAACTTAATGCCCAGTGCAAAGATGATGTTCTGCCAAACAATCGTCATGGTCTTGCGAGCCACGCGGATCGCGCGGGAAATGTTGGACGGCTTGTCGTCCATCAGCACAACGTCCGCTGCCTCGATTGCGGCGTCGGAGCCCATGGCGCCCATGGCAATGCCCACATCGGCACGGGTGAGCACGGGCGCATCGTTGATACCGTCGCCCACAAAGGCGAGCTTGCCCTTGCCCGATTCGGTCGCCAGCAATGCCTCGACGCGCTCGACCTTGTCACCTGGCAGAAGCTGCGCGTGAAACTCATCGACTCCCAGCTGATTGGCCACGGCGGCGGCCACTTCCTCGCGGTCTCCCGTGAGCATGACGGTGCGCTTGACGCCGGCAGCGTGCAGCTCGCGAATCGTTTGCTCGGCATCGGCTTTGACGGTGTCGGCAATTACGATGTGACCGGCATAGACGTCATCGACCAGCACATGGAGGATAGTGCCGACGACTTCGCAATCGGGCGCTTCGATGCCGGCAGCGGCGAGCATCTTGGCGTTGCCGACGACGACGTGCTTGCCGTCGATGTTCGCCGTCACGCCATGGCCCGCGTCGTTGGTGGAGTCGCATACACGCTTGGGGTCGAGTTGGCCCTGGAAGGCGGCGCGCACCGACTGCGCGATGGGGTGGTCGGAGAACGACTCGGCGAGGGCTGCGACTTCAAGCAGCGATTGCTCGGTATAGCCGCCCTCGGGGTGCACCGCGACGACCGAGAACGTGCCGTTGGTGAGCGTGCCGGTTTTGTCGAAGACGACGGTATCCACATCGGCGAGCGCCTCGAGGTAGTTGGAGCCTTTGATGAGAACTCCCAGCTTGGACGCGCCACCGATGCCGCCAAAGAAGCTCAGCGGCACGCTAATCACGAGTGCGCACGGGCAGCTGACGACGAGGAAGGTCAGGCCGCGCAGGATCCAATCGGACCAAGCACCGGTCACTAGGCCGCCGCCGAGCGCGAGCACCGCTGCCGCGCCGGTGACGGCGGGCGTGTAGACGCGGGCGAACCGTGTGATGAAGTTTTCGGTGCGTGCCTTCTTTTCGCTGGCATTCTCCACGAGCTCCAGGACGCGCGCGACGGTGGACTCGCCAAAGGGTTTGGTGGTGCGTACGCGGATAAGACCCGTCATGTTGATGCAGCCGCTGATGATATCGTCGCCGGTCTTGGCGGTACGGGGGACCGACTCGCCGGTGAGGGCGGCGGTGTCGAGCTGGGTCTCGCCATCGACGATAACGCCGTCGATGGGCACGCGCTCGCCGGGCTTGATGACAATGACGGTGCCGACGGCGATGTCATCGGGAACGACCTGCTCGAGCGTGCCGTCAGCCTGCTCAACGTTGGCGTAATCGGGCGCGATGTCCATCATGGCGCTGATCGATTTGCGACTCTTGCCCACGGCATAGGCCTGGAACAGCTCGCCGACCTGGTAGAACAACATAACGGCGGCGCCTTCGGCCATGTGCGGATCGGTATCGGGGAAGAGCACCATGGCAAACGCGCCGATGGTCGCGACAGCCATGAGGAAGCTCTCGTCGAACGCCTTGCCGCGGCGGATGTTGCTGAATGCCTTTTGGAGCACGTCGTAGCCGGCAATCAAAAACGGCACGAGGAACAGCACAAAGCTGGCGTAGATGTTGCCGGGCTCTCCAAATGCGATAGTGAGGGCACCGAGCTCATCGAGGGCGTACACCACGACAAAAATACCCAGTGCTACCAGGATGCGGTTGCGTTTATGCTCGAGTGACTCTTTTTTCTTGCGCTTCTTCTTTTTCTTCTTGGGGTCGGCGGTGGCCATGACTCGTATCCTCCCATTTGAATGTATGAACACTCGCTCATGTAATTTCGCGAGCAAAGGCCGCGGCAAGCGCGGCCTTGCGTATCAGCGTATGCGCAGGCTAGAGAATGATCTCGCAGTCCGGCTCAGCGTCGGCGGTGAACTCCACGACGCGATCAAGGACCTCGTCGAACTCAGCGTCGTCGGCTTCGAGCGTCAGCTTCTGAGTCATAAAGTTGACCGAAACGGACTTGACGCCCTCGAGCTTAGCCAACTCGTCCTGAAGCTCACGCGCGCAGTTGGCGCAGTCGATCTCGTCGAGCTTGAACTGCTTTTTCATGATGGGTTCCTTTCCCTGTATTTGCGGCTTGGGTGCAGACCGCGCTGGTACCGTGGTTGGTCGCTATTCGCAGATGTGGCTCATGCCTTGGTTGAGCATGGTGTAGACATGATCGTCGGCGAGCGAGTAGAGGATGTTGCGCCCGTCGCGCCGGAATTTAACCAGGTGCGACTGTTTGAGCGTGCGCAGCTGGTGCGACACCGCGGACTGCGAGGTCGCAGTCGCCTCGGCGATGTCTGCCACGCAGAGTTCGCGGCCCATGAGAGCGTAGAGGATCTTGATACGCGTGGTGTCGCTGAAAACCTTGAACAAGTCGGCAAGGTCGTACAGCAGCTCCTCGTCGGGAAGGTCCTCGGGCGAGCAAGTGGTGGGGATGTCGGGCACGATGGTGGTGTCGATATCGGTCCTTATTTCATCGGCGTGTTCGCTCATTGCAATATCCTTTCATATGAACATGTGCTCATATAACTTACTTCCGAGTATATGAGCGCATGTTCATATGTCAATATAATTTGCGAAATTTTTTGCTGTCGATTGGCCCCAGAGGCGGCTAAGGGCATTGTGGACGCGGTTAAGGCCGCCGATGCCAACGTGGGTATCCCGGCGACGTGCAAAAATGGGAGTTTTCAGCATCGACGAGGGGTTATTTATTGCATGATACAGCGTCGTTTGCCGCCACAGGGCTTTACTGGAGTGCAAATGGCAATAGATATTCCCCAGCTGTTGCCTAAATTACATCGAAAACAGCGGCTTCGGTGCAAAATGGGGCAATTCGGCCGGCCTCGGATACTCGGCTCTGCTGAAAACTCCCGTTTTTGCACGTCGCCGGGGTACCCACCCTGTCAGTCCGCCTCTGTTCTGGCCCCGTACACCCTGCCTTCGGGTGTGGAGGTGCTTGTTTGGGCGAATTCCGGGCAATCCAGCTCGATGACTTGCATGTCGTCGATGGCCGGGACATTGTTGATCGTCGGGTCGTCCAGCGAGATGCCCTCGAGCACTGCGCGCTCGAGCTCAAGTGCATTACCCTGCGCTGCGTCTTGACGGAGGAGCTCCTCAATACGCTTCTTTTCCTCGATAAATCTCCTGAGCACAAATTGTCGCAGCTCTTCTTGCTTGATTGCGAAATCTTTGGGCAGGCGCGATGGGCGAATGCCCTCCTTTCGCTGGATTGCCTCCATAACCCTGGCGAAGGCGCTGGCGTGCATAAAGGAATAGCGACTGACGGTAATGATTCCGTAGCCCATGGACGCCAGCGCGTTCTTGCGCTCTTCGTCAATGGCGCGGTCTTCTTCGGCATCGTGCTGAAATCCGTTGTATTCGATGTCGGTTCGGGACCGCTTGAGATATGCATCCATATAGAACTTTTCGCGCCGCGTGAGATTCTTTGCGGCAGCTGTGACCTTTACTTCGTAGTCGGTCTCGATCTCGCTAATGCCAAGACCGCCCTCGCGCCTGGGTAGCGTGAGCATCATGACAAATGCCGTTTCCATCGGCGATCGGCATCCGTCCCGCACGCATTGGATGGCTTTTCGGGCAAGTTCGAGGCCCTTGCAGTCGATGAGGGAGTTAAAGAAATGTTTAAGGCTCGAAGTCGAGGTGAGCGCGAAGCGCTCGGTATAGGATGTCGAGGCATCGTGCCCAAGGGAATAGGCTCCACACAGTTCGAAGTAGTACTCCACAAGTTCTCGAAAGGGAAGATAGGTTGCGGCCTGAAGCGCACAGAGTTCGACGCCGACAATATAGATGTCGTCGGCAAGCTTGATAAAGCGCGAGCCCGCGAATCGCTTGGATGATACGTGGCACTTGCAGCCCGTCATGCTGCGCACGTTTGCGCGCTCGAACACCGTTGTATCGAGCGGGGCATCGTTATCCAGAGCGACGTTGTGCCTGGCGAGCCAGTCGGCGGCAGAGTCGAGCAGATCCTTGCTGGGGCGCGCCCCGTAGATCTTGGCAGGGCTGCAGGGCTCGGTGCCAATTGCGGATACCGAGTATGCGGCTTGGTAGACCGCTTTTGCCGTGTTATGTGAAAGCACGATACTCATACAGATAGCATGGCAGACCAGGCGGCGGGGTTCGCAATGAATGCCAAGGCAAAATGTCGCGGCATAACAAAAGCTGTCCAAGCGCTTGACGCCAATGATGGAGAAAGATGCTATTTGGAGCATTGTCGCAGCTCGCTGGCTACGCAGACCTCCACAACTGATGCTGATCAGCATTGTTTTGATGCAAAGGCGGCGTCAACAAAAATGTGCAATTTGGCTTGAACATGCGCAGATGAAGTTCTTGGTTGTGCGGCGGCTAGACATCGGGGGCTGGAGGGCCGCGTTGTACGGCGCGAAAAACGGGCCGATATCCGCTTGGACATCGGCCCGTATTGCGTCGCTTGAGAGGAGCGCCTCGGCGTGTCGCTTTTGCGCGGGGCGCTATGGTCCGGCAAGTGTTGCTCGCGAATGGCGCCTCTGCTTGGCAATCTACTTGGCAAACAGGTTCTTGAGGTTGAACTCGGCCTGCACCGTCCGGAGCATGAGGTCGGTGTCGTCGAGGCCCAGGTGCTGCTCGTTGGCGTCGGGCGCGAGGGTGCCGCGACGGCGTGCCCAGTTCTCGAGTGCGGCGGGTGCGGACTCGCGGGGGAGCGAGCGCACGTCGGCGTCCAGGCTGCGGCAGATCTGGCGCGAGTCGATGACGATAATCTTGCCGGCTCGGCGCGCCTCGGCATAGCCGTCCAGATGGATTTTGAACCAGCTGTCCTCAAAGGCGGCGTTGTGCGCCATGTACGGGTATTTCTTCATGAGCTTGAGCAGCTGCTTTTGCAGCTCCTTGTTCTCGCGGAAGGGCATTTTGCCGTCGATGTCGTCCCAGGTGATGTGATGGATATTCGACAGCGGCACATCTTCGCCGCGGTAGATATCGGGCAGGCCGCAGTAGTGTGCCTCGGCGTCGTGCGGGACGGCGTCGCTGGTGAGCTCCATGATCTCCCAGCCCACGTTGATGATGTAGCCGCGCTCGGGTGCACGGCCGGTGGTCTCGATGTCGATGCCGAGCACCGTGCCCTGGATGGGCTTGCGGGCGTACGCCACACCGAGCGCATCGCGGTCGCCGCGGATCTCGCGCATGACGGACGCGGCGGTGCGCTTTTGCATCTTGCCGATGCCGGCGCAGGTATCGGCGTCGGACAGGCCGCGCGAAAGCGTCGCGGGCGTCACGTTGCGCAGGCGCGCCTCGCCAATCTGGTCGCATAGGTCGCGGTTGCGGTCGGCCAGGTCGCGCACGGTGGCAAAGTCGAAGCCAGGGTCGCCCTCGGCGGTAAAGTACTCGGTCTCGAGCACCTTGAGGGCCTCTTCGCCTTTTTGACGCTCGGACTCCATGGCGGCGTGATCGCCATAGATGAACATGGGGATAAACGGCTGGCGCTCGTATTCGAGTGCTTGCGAAACGTTCATATACTGCTCCTTGGACGGGCCGCGTCGTGCGGCTCGGGGTCATTGAGATGTGGCGAGATGATAGTTTACCACATGCAACTATTGGCATCACGCCTAGGACAACTACAATACCCTAGTTGACCGCTAGGACTTTTACAATGCTGCCGAAAGACACGAAAGGTTCCATCCGTCATGGATTTGCTGATTGATATTTTGCTCGACGCCGGCAAGGACACGCTCTCGCTGGTGCCGTTCTTGTTGGTGACATATCTGGCCCTCGAGACGCTGGAGCATGTGGCGGGCGATCGCGTCAACGGCGCCATCAAGCGTGCCGGCGCCGCTGGCCCCGTGGTTGGCTCGTTACTGGGCATGGTGCCGCAGTGTGGCTTTTCGGCGATGGCGGCAACGCTGTACGCCGGTCGCGTCGTGACGTTGGGCACCCTGGTGGCGGTGTTTCTCTCGACCTCCGACGAGATGCTGCCACTGCTGCTTGCCGAGCAGGTTCCCGTGCAGACTATGGCGATGCTTTTGGCTTCGAAGGCGCTGATCGCGCTGGTCACGGGCTTTATCGTGGATGCCGCCATTCGCGGCCTGCGTCGCAACGCCCGTGCTCATGCGGCGATCCGCCGTACCGTGTTGGGAACCGCTGCCAATCCGGCGCACGTTAACTGCGCGCATGACGATCACAGCGGCGGTGACATCATCGACGAGGTGGCCGAGGCGGGCGTGAGCGCCGACCACATCCATGAGCTGTGCGAGCGTGACCATTGCGGTTGTGATGAAGACGAGGACGAGCGTGACCACGGACATGGCCACGACCACGGACACGAGGGCGAGCACGAACACCACCACAGCCACGGTCACTCCCACTCACACAACGGCGCGCCCGTCCTGTCGATTATCCGCAGCGCGATTTCGCACACCGTACAGGTTTCGGTATTCATTTTCCTGGTGACGCTGATTCTGGTCGCCGTGCTCGAGACCTTCGGCGAGTCCGCGATCGAGCAGTTCCTGCGCGGCAACGAGACGCTCGCCGTCCTGGGTTCGGCGCTTGTCGGCCTCATTCCCAACTGCTCGGCGAGCGTGGCCATTACGCAGCTGTATCTGGAAGGCGCGCTGCAGCTGGCACCGATGCTCGCCGGTACGCTCATTTCTGCCGGCGTGGGTTACCTGGTGCTGTTCCGCACCAACCGCAGCGCTCGCGAAAACGCTGTGTTCCTGGTCATGATGTACGTCATCGGCGCCGGCTGGGGCCTTATCCTTTCCGCCTTTGGCCTCTAAGTAGATGTTTGAGGTATCCCGTAAAAACTGGGGCAGGCCTCAAACATCTACCGCCATGACCGGCGTTGGATGCGCGCCAATCGCCAAAACAAAAAGGTAGATTTTTAGGCATGTCCCAAAAATCTACCTTGGTTAGCGCAGCAGGTCGGTGAGGTTGCGCTTAAAGCGGGCGCGGTCTTCGCTGGTGAAGGCTGCCGGTCCACGGGTGCGACCGCCGG
This sequence comes from Collinsella sp. SGI.180, assembly GCF_050313455.1. NCBI lineage: Bacteria > Bacillati > Actinomycetota > Coriobacteriia > Coriobacteriales > Coriobacteriaceae > Collinsella > Collinsella sp. SGI.180. The sequence continues at coordinate 71,993 of NZ_JBNPLL010000001.1, read as the reverse complement.
CGCGGCGTACTTTCTTTTCTTCGTGACGAATAAACAGCTGCATATCGATGGTGGCTTTGTCGTACACGCGCCCGCGCACGCCGATGGCGGCGGCATCGCGACCGAGCACCATGCTCGCCAGGCCAATGTCCTGTGTCACGACCACGTCGCCCGCCTGCAGGCGTTCGACAATGGCAAAGTCGGCGCTATCGGCGCCTACGCTCACGTCGAGCGTTGTGACCCAAAAGCCACGTCGCGCGTGCTCGGCATCGCGCGGGTCGTCACGGCGAATGTGCCGCTCCAGGTTTTGCGTGCTGTTGCCGGCGACAACCACGGCAACACCCGCCCGTCGCGCGCAGTCGATCGACTCACGCGTGACCGGGCAGGCGTCGGCATCAATAAACAGCGTTCGCGGCATCTAGTGCACCAGCTTGCCAAAGCGGATAGCACGAATAACCAGCGTCACGCCAAACACCAGGAGTGCAGCGCCGGTAAAGATGACGAGCATCTTTGCCGACCACAGCGGGTAGATGAACACGAACACGCCGGCGATGATGGAGAGCGCGCCGCTCAGGATGGCGAGGGCGCGGTTGGAAGAAAGCTCGGACTCCAGAATCGACATGATGCCCTCGACAATCCAGCCAAAGCCGGCCACGACCACCACAAGCGTGCTGAGCGTCGCGGTCGAAAGCGCCTGGTTGCGCAGGATCACCACGCCGCCCAAGATGATGAGCAGGTTGGCGAGGATGCTCGTGACGCGCCAGCCGGCGGGCAGCAGCGGCTCAAAAATGGCGGTGAACAGCCTGACGCCAGCCGTGATCACAAAGTAGAAGCCCAGTACGGTCGTCAAAAAGACGAGGGTCTTAGCGGGTGCAAACAGCAGCGCGATGCCGGCGATGAGTGCGATGACACCCGTGGCGGCGTAGATCCAGCGCACGGCTTTAATCGCCTTGCCTGCCATGCTTTTCTCGTCAAATCCAAACAGACTCGATTGCTGGTCGTCATTCTTAAAGATGCCCATGAGGCCTCCTTTCTGTGCGGCGTAAGCCGCGATCGTTACAACCAGTATCGCCTAAAGGCGCTGGCGTATGGGCCGGGGAGGGCGAAACGCAACTCAAAGGCCCCGATTTGTTTTCGTTGTTCCCCACGTTGCGATTTTCTATTCAACAGGTGTAGAACATTGCAGCTCTGTTCGTTATTGCCTGCGTTTTAGGTTAGATTTTCCTAAGAACAATTGGCTTTTTGGGGGTCCCTATGAACGAAGCAGTTCCCGTGGTGCCGTTGAGCGCCGAGTCGATGGCAAAGCAGGGTTGCGAAAAGCTTGGCTTGGATGCGTTTGATGCGCTGGTCCGTCGCGCCCGCACATGCCGCCGTTTTGACGAGTCCATGCGCGTGCCGCGCGAGTTTTTGCTCGAGCTGGCAGAGCTGGCGCACCTGGTCCCCTGTGGCGCCAATGCTCAGCGCTTGCGTTTTCATGTGGTGAGCGGTGCCGAGGACTGCGCTCGCGTGTTTGACGAGCTTGCATGGGCCGGGGCGCTCAAGGACTGGCCGGGTCCTGTCGAGGGCGAGCGTCCGACCGGCTACATTGCAATTCTTGCCGAGCGCACCGTTCCCGGCAAACCCGCCGCGCCTATCACCGAGGTCGACACGGGCATCGCGGCTCAGACGATGATGCTCGCCGCGCGCAGCGCAACGCCCGAGGTGGCGGCTTGCATGTTCAAGGCCTTTACGCCCCGCTCGATCGATGCGATGGGGCTCGATAACGACAAGTACGAGCTCAAGCTGATCATGGCTTTTGGTGTGCCGGCCGAGACCCAGGTTATCGACGCGATCGATTCCAACCCCGACGGTTCAATTAATTACTGGCGCGACGAGGCGCAGGTGCATCACGTGCCCAAGCGTCCGCTTGCCGACGTGCTGGTGTAGTTGCGTCGTTGCGGCGCGATCCGGCGGCAAACCACCATAAAGGTGCCTGTCCCCTTTGTGGTGGTGCGAGGGGAGGGCGTGTGTCCAATCTGTATTTGGTTCGGCATGGGCAGACCGAGCTTAACGTGCAGAACATTTTGCAGGGCTGGCAAGACTCGCCGCTCACGGAGCGCGGGCGCGAGCAGGCACTGGCGACGCGCGCGGCGTTTGAGGCGCGCGGCATCTCCTTTGACCACGCGTATTCGTCTCCGTTGGGTCGGGCGCGCCACACGGCCGAGCTGATCGTTGGCGAGGATCTTCCCATAGAGCCGGTCGATGATTTGCGCGAGTGGCGCCTGGGCACGCTGGAGGGCACATCAAATCGCGATATGCCGCCGAAGCCCTGGGGCGATTATCCGGTGGCCTTTGGTGGCGAGTCGGAAGGCGAGCTTCGGGCGCGCATGGTCGCGGCGCTGTCCCGTATTATGGCCCGACCGCAGCACGATCGTGTGCTTGCGGTCTCTCATGGCTCTGCCTGCCAGGAGTTTCTTAGATGCGTGACCGGCGGGGGGGAGCAGCCCGACAACGGTGCCGTGCTTCATTTTGGCTATTGCGACGGGGCGTTTTCGCTCCTTGATTGGTAACGAACGAAAGGACCCCTATGAACAAAGATCTGTATCTGGTCCGTCATGGACAGACAATATTCAACCTTAAACGCATTATTCAGGGATGGAGCGATTCGCCGCTCACGCAGTTGGGCTGCGAGCAGGCGGCGCGTGCCGGCATGTTCTTGCGTGCGCGTGGCGTTGAGCCCGATCACGCCTACACCTCGACGCTGCACCGCACCGAGCAGACTATCGCCAGCCTGTGGCCGGGCCTTGCCTACGAGCGTCTGGATGGCCTGCGCGAGTGGTTCTTTGGCGACTTTGAGGCCGAGCGCGTGATGCTGATGCCCGAGCGTCCGTGGCGTGACTTTTATCGTCAGTTTGGCGGTGAGGGCCAGATGCAGGTACGCGAGCGCATGGTGACGACGTTGACCGATCTTATGCGACGCCCGGACCATTCGTGCGTGCTCGCGGTGAGCCATGCCTCGGCCATCAAGGAGTTTTTGGATCACTCTAGGGGAGCGGCGGCCGACGAGCGCGAGCGCGTGCCGGGCAACTGCTCGGTTCTGCATTTTGCGTTTGACGATGCAACCGATACGTTTGAACTGGTCGAAGTCTTTACGCAGGAAGATTACGCGCGTGAGCTGGGGCTAGAGCCGCTCGTGGCGGCAGCGGGCCCGCAGCGCGGGTAGCGCGGGCGCGGCGATGCGGGTCGCCGGCGTAATTGTTTGATGCGAAAGGGGCGGGGATGCATGCGCATGTATCCCCGCCCCTTGCTTGTTGAGATGCCGAGTCTTTGTGCCGGGCGTTTAGGCCCCGTTAGAACCGTGAGATCTGGTGAGTGAGCAGACCCGTCGGAACCTGCGGCGCGCCGCCGGCGACCTGCGCGGCGGGGAACAGCACGGCCACGGTAAAGTTGAACGGCTCTTTGCCCGTGTAGGTGCCGGCTGCGCGGGCCTCATCGGCCAGCAACTGCGACGCCCCGGTCAGAGCGGCGGCGTAGGCGGGGTCATCGGCCAGCGCCGGCTCCGGTGCCTGATCGAGCATGGCTCGGATGGCGGCAACAGCGTCCTCGCGCTTGACCTCCCACACGCGATGCGTAATGCCGGTGGGGTCGGTGACGGCATAGAGCGCCGCGCCCTCTTTGGCGGCGCCAAGGATGATATCCATGACGGGCGAGGCTTCGTAGGCGAGCGACACGGGGCGCGGCTGCACCTTGAGCTCGGTGATTGTACGGGCGGCTGCGGCCGCATCTGCGGAAGCTGCGTCGTCGCCCGTCAGTACGCCGACCGGGCAAATTGCCACAACGCCCGTCACGCGTCCCGGCTCTCCGGAGCATTCGTACACGTAATACGCCGCACCCGGATCCTTGAGCATGAGCCCATCGGCAATCGCACCGCGCAGGGCGTCGTTGCCGCTCAGGATGTCGCCCATCTGCGGCAGCGCCTCGAGCACACGGTCCTGAGCCGGGCGGATGCAGGGAAACGGAAGAGCTTTCATGGACAGTCCTAACGTGCGAGTCGGTTTGTTTGCGGCTTATTATGCCCCAACTTGGCTATTCGCGCCCCAGAGCGTGTTGTTGGCGAGCGCGATCAGCACCCGCTGGCAGCGAACGATATCGGCATGGGGCACATATTCGTTGGGCTTATGGGCGAGCGCGAGCGAGCCTGGGCCATAGCTCATGCAGTTGCGGTTACCCGTCTTGCCGGCAATGACGGCAGTGTCGGTGTAGCCGGTAAAGAAGCCGACGGTCGTGTCCGCGCCTGTCACGTCATCGGCGGCACGCTTGAGCGCGGCTAGAAGGGGAGAGACCGGATCGCGCTCGATGGCGGGGCGGTCGCCTGTCACGGTATAGCTTCCATGGCAACCGGGGACTGTGGCTTCGGCGCTGGCGATGGCCTGCTCTACCATGCGCGTCGCGGCGGCCGTATCGGTCGGCGGCGTCAGGCGCATATCGACCCAGACCTTGGCGCGGTCGGGCACGACATAGGGGCGATAGCCGCCCTCGATCTGTCCAAACGTGATGGTCGAAGCCCCCAGCTCATCATGTGCGGGCAGCGCTGCAAACGCATGGCGCAGCGCACAGACGGCCTCGGCCATGGCGGCGATGGCATCCGCTCCCTTCCAGGGCTGGCTCGCATGCGCCGTGACGCCGGTCATCTCGATCTCGAACCATGTGCGACCCTTGTGCGCCACCTGAATCTGTCCGTCGGTGGGCTCGGTGTCCAGCACCCATTCGCGCGAGCCGACCCAGCCGGCGTCGATGGCGGCCTCGGAGCCGCGCATAAAGTCCTCTTCGTCGACCGAGCAAATAAGCGAGAAGCCGCGGTGGGGCAGCTCGCCCTCTGCCGCCACGCGCTCGAGTGCGTGGACAAGCGCGGTAATGGCGCAAGCCAGGCCGCCCTTCATGTCGCAGGCACCGCGGCCATAGAGTTTGTCGTTGCGCACGGTCGCCCCGAGTGGCGGCGTGTCCGCGTTCCAGCCATCTCCTAGGGTGACGGTATCCATATGGCAGATGTAGACGAGTCGCGCCTCGTCGCTCACACCCGGCACGGTGACCATAAGGTTGCGGCGCCCGGGGAGTACTTCGAGCTCTGCAACCTGCACGGCATCGAGTGCAGGACTATCAAGCTGCGCCAGCTGCTGTTCAATGAGCCTCTTAATGAAGTGTTCGATCTCTCCTTCGTAGGCGCCCGGGTCCGAGCTATCAATCTTCACGAGCTCCTGCGTAAGCCGCCAGGCAAAGTTCTCATCAACCATATGTGACCTCACAATCAGTTTGCTTCCAAAACCGATTGTAAGCCACCTGGAGGATTCGCGACGTGTGCGTAGCAGTATTAACCGTTCACAGGCCGAGCCATCGCGTTTGGCGTCTGGGCAGGCTCACAAACGACGCAATGGGTACGTAGCCTTTATGGATGACATGCTGTGCGACATATCTGCCTTTCGGTATCACCGGATACCTCCGCAGGTCTTGGCAATAATGCCGGACCTGCCCGATTCTGCGGACGATCCGCGCAGGGAGCATCTTTGTGAGCACCCGCTTGTCAAGTATTTCCTGGGCACTCCGTTACACGTGTTGGCGCAGGGCCTCTGCGGGCGTAAGGGCGGCCGCATAGTCAGGCATGTTTGGAACGGGGAGAGGCCGTTTGATTCCGTGCGGCAGACAGAGTTTGGCCTTGATGTCGCGTCCCCGCTCTTTACCCTGCTGACCCTGGCTTCCTCGGTCTCAAATGAGCGCCTGATCATGTGCATGTATGAGATGTGCGGCACCTTTGCCGTGTGCAAGATTGCGCCTCAGGTAAAGTCGGCACTTGAGCAGGCGTATGGGAGCCGGTGGGGTGACGCGTGGTCGGGCTGGGAAAACGTAAAGGATACCTCGGGGAATCCAACGGACCTGTGGAAACGACCGCCCTTGATTGAGCTCTCTGAACTAACCGAGTACGTCGATAAGATCCAGGGGCTCCGCGGTGCTAAATCGTTCACGCGTGCCGCGAAATGCATTACGGGGGTTGTGGCATCGCCGCTCGAGGTCCAGGCTTCGATGCTGTTTGGCCTTACGAGGTTGCGCGGCGGCGAAGGGCTGCGCCTTACCAATAACGTCGAGATTCGCATGACGCGCAGCGCCCGCCTGATTTCGGGGCTTGATAGGCGCTACGCCGATATCTTGCTGTCAAATAAGGACGGCAGCAGAGAGTGCCTGGTTGAATGTCAAGGTAAAGCCATTCACGGATCCATAGAATCCAAGATCTCGGACTCCGATCGAACGACGGCCCTTCAAGCGATGGGATATCCTGTCGTTCTGATGACCTATGGTCAGCTGGTCGACTCCGATGCCTTCCGCGTGGTGATGGAACTCATCATGTCCTATCTCGATGTGCCGTTGAAAGACAAGACGCCGCGGCAGCAGGAGCTCGAACGGCGGCTTCGTGAGGAGATTTTTATCGATTGGGCGGGAATGTAGCCGTGCGGGTGGAAAACGGTCGCGTGAGCTAGGGTTTGGTTACGAAAAGACTTCAGTTGCTCTTTGAAATAGGCTTTAAAAATGCTATCTAGAATAAGTTGTTTCGGAAAATGGACAGTCAACTTAAATTTGGCATATAGAGATCGATTTTTACCTACTAAAGTCCCTGATAAAGCTGTTTATCAGAGCAGGTGCGCTCAGTGATTTAGGCATGACTGTCGATTATCCGAAAAAACTTATTCTGGGTAGCATTTTCAAAACCAGCCGGAGCAACGAAATCGGCCCCCGTTTCGCGAAAACGGGGGCCGAATGAGCTTCATTGCCTGTCTGGCAGGCTTGGCGCCGACGCTATTTGATCACACGTACGCGATACATCGAAGGAATCTGCTTGAGCGCCTCGATGGTGCTGCTGTCCAGGTGCTCGTCGGTGTCGAACATGGTGTAGGCGTTCTCGCCGGCGGACTCGTTGGTCATACGCTGCACGTTGGCGTTGTCCTTGGCCAGGATCGCCGTGATCTGGCCGATCATGTTGGGCACGTTGGCATGCAGGCAGGCGATGCGGCTTGCGGCGCGCGCCTTGCCCATGCTGCAGGCGGGGTAGTTGACGCTGTGCGCGATGTTGCCGTTCTCCAGGTAATCCTTGAGCTCGCTGATGGCCATATCGGCGCAGTTGGCCTCGGCCTCGCCGGTGCCGGCGCCCGAGTGCGTGGTGATAAACGTATTGGGCATCTTGACGGTCTTGGGCGTGGCAAAGTCGCAGCTAAACCAGCTCAGCTTGCCCGCGCGCAGGGCTGCGTCGACGGCGTCCTCGTCAATGATGGTCTCGCGCGCGTAGTTGATGAGCACGGCGCCCGGGGCCAGCAGGTCGATCTGCTCGGTGCTGATCATGCCGATGGTGTCGGCCTTGCTGGGCACGTGCACGGTGAGGTAGTCGCAGCCGCGGCAGAGGTCCTCGAGCGTGCCCACGCGCTGCACCTCGCGGCTCAGCACCCACGCGTGCTCGACGGAAATGAACGGATCGTAGCCGTAGACGTCCATGCCCAGATCGACGCAGGCGTTGGCGACCTTGGAACCCACGTTGCCCAGACCGATGACGCCGATGCGCTTGCCCTTGAGCTCACGGCCCACAAAGGCCTTCTTGGCCTTCTCGGCATCGACCTGAATCTCGGGGTCGTCGGCGTTGTCGCGCACCCAGTTCATCGACTGCACCACGCCGCGGCTCGAGAGCACCAGCATGCCCAGGACGAGCTCCTTGACGGCGTTGCTGTTGGCGCCGGGGGAGTTAAAGACGACGACGCCCTTCTTGGCGTACTCCTCGACGGGGATGTTGTTGACGCCGGCGCCGCAGCGGGCGATGGCGCGGATGCCCTCGGGCAGCTCGTAGCCGTGCAGGTCGGTGGAGCGCATCAGGATGGCGTCGGCCTCCTCGGCGGTGCCCACAAACTCGTAGCCCTCGCCAAACTCGACCTTGCCGTCTTTGGTTATGTCGTCGATGGTTTTGATCTTGCGCATGAAAAACTCCTTAGCGGGTTTGTTTATAACAAGTGGTTTGAAGTGGCTGGTCGGCCCGCGGGTTGCGGGCTAGTTAGATCGCGGACTCAAACTATGCTGCACTTCGAAGTCCTTCATGTACGAGGCCAGTGCCTGCACATCTTCCATGGTTACGGCGTTGTAGACGCTGGCGCGCATGCCGCCCACCAGGCGATGGCCCTTGACGTTTTGAATCTGGTGCTCGGCCGCGCCGGCGACAAAGGCCGCGTCGAGATCGGCGTCGCCGGTGCGGAAGGTTACGTTGGCGATGGAGCGGCTGTCGGCCTGCGTGGTGCCATGGAACAGCTCGCTGTGCTCGAGCAGGTCATAGAGCAGGTTGGCCTTGGCCCAGTTGCGCTCGGCCATGGCGGCGAGTCCGCCGGTCTGCTCAACCCAGCGGAATACCTTGCCGCATACGTAGATGCCAAAGGTGTTGGGCGTGTTGAGCATGGAGCCCTTGGCGGCCTGGGTCTTAAGGTCCAGGTACTGCGGCGTCTGCGCAAAGGCGGGGCCATCTGCGATGAGGTCGTCGCGCACGATGACCACGGTCACGCCCGCGGCACCGGCGTTTTTCTGCGCGCCGGCATAGATGAGTCCGTAGCGCTCAACGTCGAGCGGCTGCGACAGGAAGCAGCTCGAGACATCGGCGACCAGCGGCACATCGCCGCAAGCGGGCAGCTCGTGGTACATGGTGCCAAAGATGGTGTTGTTCTGGCAGATGTAGACGTAGTCGATCCCGTCGCCCGCGGCCTCGGCGGCAATGCGCGCGTTGATATTGGCCATGGTGGGAATGCGGTCGAAATTGGTGTCCTCGGAGCTCGCGAGCAGCACGGCCTCGCCGTACTTGGCGGCCTCCTTGTACGCCTTGTTGGCGAAGTTGCCGGTCACGACGTAGCCGGCGCGGCCGCGGCGCATGAGGTTCATGGGGATGCCCGCAAACTGCAGCGTGGCGCCGCCCTGCAAAAACAGGACGCGGTAGTTGTCGGGGATGCTCAGCAGGCGGCGCAGGGTTGCCTCGGCGTCGTCGATGATCTGCTGGTACATGCTAGATCGATGGCTCATCTCGAGCACGGACATGCCGCAACCGCGGTAGTCCATCATCTCGTCGGCGATCTCGGCGAGCACGCTTGTGGGCAGTGCGGCCGGGCCAGCTGAGAAGTTGTGCACACGTGCCATCTTCTAGTTCCCCTCGTAGTCGTTTGAACGTTCGGGATACTTTAGCACAGTGGAGCGCCAGGCGCGACCGCATCACGGTAAAACTCGACCGCGCCGCTATGATTTACAGGATGGTTGCATGGGGGAGAGGTGACCTTACCTGATGGCTCGCATCCGATCTGCCTCTGCTTTTGCCTGCTTCAAAGGACGCACGCGGCCGTTTACGAGGTCAGCGTAGCCGCGGGCGATGGAGTGCTGGACAGCCCTATGAGCTTCGTGGTGGTTGTCAATTACCGAGCCAGAAGTGTTTTGCAAGTATGGAACTTGCTTTTCAATTGGCACGCAGAGCCCCTCCTGTAATGCTTGCCCATTCAATTTATATCGATAATAGCGTGTGGGCACCTTGCGGGATTGGGGCAAGGCGACAGACCGTAGGGAAAACCTAGACTCTCGGTCGGCAGATCCGTGCATCTATGTTCACAATCGAATCATTTTGGCGGCGGTTTTGTTGTGCAATAAAAGACACTTGAGCCATAGCAGGTACTTCCAAGCGCTGTTCACCGGATGATAACGACCGTCTGCAGAAACGGCCCATTGGACAGCTTTGTTCGTTGGGTTGCGTATGTGTCTCACGGTATGATTAAAAGCACGTCATGCCAGACCGGTGTTAATAAAAGGCCAGAAATGACGGCATCAAATGCAATCGCGGCATAGGGGATGCTGATGAGCGAATCGAACTACTTGGAGAGGTTGGAGAAAACGTCCATCTCGGAGCTTAGTTTTGATGATGTACGGCTGAAGCGTTCAATTCAGAAAGCTGGCTTCTGCTACTTGCCCGATCTTTTGTCTCTTGCCGATAAAGAAATAGACGCTCGTTTTGATAGCAGATATGCCGATTCAATCATAAGGATGCGAAAGAAATACCGTGCGGCCCCCGACGACTTCGCGGCCTCCATGCTTCAGCCCAAGATGGTCGAGAATACGACGAACGTGAAAGTCCTGCCGAAAAGCCAATCTCCTCGCGAGTCAAATACCGAGACAGCGTCCTCGATAGAGCAATATGAATACGACTTGAGCCATTTTCCGCTCACACGCTCGCATGGGTTGTTTTCGGCAAAGTTGGAGGAATTTGAAGAAAGAGCTCGGGGTGCCTTTGACGACCTTGACTCAAGGTCTGAAAACGTCATGGTTTATCAGACGTTTGAGGAATTCTCGGCAGACCTTGATGAGCTCAGCGCTGCTTTTGAAGAACTCATAAAACGTTACCCGACAAAACCTCGCATTGTTCTGATGCTGATTGATAGGTGTTTGCCGAACGCATTTATGGTTTATGTTGCTGACAAGGCGCGCAGGGTTTTCAACGATCATAACTTATGGGGCAATTTCTTCGCGAGTCTTGGCATTTTCGACAGTAACGTACAGGGGCTTGTAAAGCATATTTTTATGAAACATGTTGAAGAGCGTGGAATGCCTTTGTACGGCCGTGATGAGGAAGTTAATTACTACTTCTACACCACACTCCTCCACGGAGGCTTATCGGAAGATTCTTGGTCAAACCTGTGGGAGAAATTACTTCCGCTTGCGAAAGAAGTTTCTAAAGGCAGTTTAGGTTTTGGCGGAGAGATGGACGGGCGCTCCGTTCTTAGGGAGCTAAAGAACCCTGAGAGTCGGTATGCTCCCGAAAAGGCAGTCCTTAACATTCTTGAGAAAGCGCCCGATTCAACCATTGCTCCATTATTTGAGGCGTCCATGCGCGTGGCGGCGCAAATTGTTGACACGAATAGGGTTGGAAGCCGCTACACGATGCTATCTAGTTTCGGTCTGCCTGAAGCTGCAATGCAGGCCCTTCGTGACAATCAAGAGCGTGTGCAGCCCTTGGCGACCGGAGGAAGGGCTGCTGCTGAGACGCAAGAGCGGAGAAGTGGCACCCACCGATTGATCTATCTTCCGATTGCCAGTTTGCAGCTGGATTTATCTGAGGGTGTTGTGACCATGCGCTGGCCGCGCCAACAGTTCCCGCTGCATTTTGCTGGTGACAAGATTGACTATTATGTTGACGGCGAGCTAAAGGCAAGCTCTGAATTCGATATGAGTGTCGGAAAATGCATTTTGAATGCCGTCAGTATTGCCGTTAACCCTCGGGCTCGTTACGACGTGGAATTGAAGCTCATGCAGAAAGATGAGCGAGCGGGTGACTACATCGAGCTTAGCTCTTTGAGCCAGTCGTTCAGCAGGAACAAGCCCGGTTGTTTTGAATTTATAAAGGACGCTAAGGGCTTCTATCGCTTGCGTGGCAAGAACGAGCGGTTAACGAAAAAGCGTCGTATCGCATACATTGTTAAAGACGGATACAAGATCGTTCCCGGGCAAGGCATGAAAGCCGTTTCGGAGTATGAGGCTTCTGGCGATTGGAACGATAACCAGATTTATATCTACGACGTTGAGCCCGGTTCGGCAGGTTCGGTTGTTGACGAGCTTACGGGCGAGGAAGTTGCCGTTTGGCAAGAACGTTATGTCGCAAAGGTTGATAAGCATCGCATTATCGGAGAAACGAGCGACGGCGTTGACTTGTATGGGTGCGTTCCGAACGAACTCAATACCAGCGACGGCCTGCCCTCTGTGAGCATTGAAGCGCTTGATGGCGCGAGCGCCCTAAAAGACTTGGACATCATGTGCTGCTGCGATGGCGAGCTGGTGTCGATGCCTCGTTGCGCCATATATGAGGACGATACTGAAAATTCAGGTATTGCAAGAATAGAACTCAATCTCTCAAAAACGAGTCTATTCAGTTGGCATATTGAAGAATGCGTCCTAGAGGCGAGGCAGAAATCTGCCGGTGGTAAGGTTGTTTTCCGCTACCGATTCGCAGTGGTACCCATACAAGAATTTAGGCCTCTGTCCATCAGCATTGATCACGGGCGTGCTGTAGCTGAATATGGTTTCCAGGCGTGCCTTCCCATTGATGTTGTGCGTATTCGTGAAGAGGCTGATATGGCAGGCGAATGCGACAGTCCCGATTCTCTCAATGCGTGGGAGCGGTATGAAGCGAAGGCTCTCCTGAAGGATGAGTTCTTGCGCGTTCGCATCCGATCGAAAGGGAGTGGCAAAGAAACTGATGCCAAGCTGGCCCTTGCTGCAATAGATGTTGACATACCAGATAGACTAGCGAATCTATCCGAAGAGCGTCCAATCTGTTTGGCGGATGCGCTAGAGCTCGGTCCTAGCGCGGCAAACTTTAAGATTGTCTCCTATGGTTGGAGGTATAACAGGGCCGTGCTGGCGTTACTCGGTTCAAGACCCCTTTTCTTCAAGGCACTCAAGCAGCCTGGCGAATACGGATTCAATCTTTTTAGGCATGCAAGTCTCTTACAACAAGCTGATAATAAGGCGCCCATCCGCCTTCCCTTGAAGCTGTCCCTGTGGTATGGCGATGACGTGTCAACGGGAGAACTGAAGCCGGCCTGGACTGATGTTCAAATGCTTGACTGCGCTGAAGGGCTCGGCATTAACGGCTGGAAGTTATTGCCGGCCGATTCTCTTGGGTATGTCCTTCGGTTCGAAGGCAAGCCCTTATGCGACATTCATTTCAGGTTTTTTGGACTTTCCAAGTATAAGGAAAGAGGCGAAAAGCCGATTGCTACGGCCTTTGCGGAAAAGGGCTCTGCGGAGGTCGCCCTTCCATCAAGCGTGGTGAGGCAGCTGGGCAACAAGAGAGAGGTCGCAGTTGAAATGTCACCGAGCGACTTCTTTGGAGACCCTCGGCGAGAATACGCGACCAGTATCATTCTTAAATAGCGGGAGCAAATAATGACGGATGTAAAAGAATTCAACCCCATTGAGACTGCGCGCAAAGTGGAGGACTCTTATCGTGAATACATTGCCACTACTATTCACTTTGATGACGCGGATTTGCAGAAGCAGCTTGAGACGATTCTCTGCGAGCCGGGATATCTTGCAAAGGGACCGTTTCTTGAGGCGGCGCCTCCGTACCGCAAGGATAAAACTGTGGCCGACCTGGTGGACGAGGGGTTTCTCTGCAAGGGCATGATGAGTTTAGGCGGCGGAGAGGCACGTAATTTTGACCCCTATCGCCCCTTATATGTGCATCAAGTTAAGGCTATTGAAAAGAGCGTTGCCGGGTGTAATTACGCCGTCGTTACGGGCACGGGTTCGGGTAAGACTGAGTGCTTCTTGCTTCCGATTCTGAATGACATCCTCTCAGAATTTGAAAAGAGTGGGCGCTCCGCTGGCGTCCGTGCCATGATTCTTTACCCGATGAACGCCCTTGCAAACGATCAGCTTAAACGATTGCGCCAGTTGCTGAAGGGGACCGATATTACCTTCGGGCGTTATACCGGCGACACAGAGGAGAAAGAGTCCGTGGCTCTCCGTAAGTGGAAAGACGAAAACCCGGATCAAACCAGACTGCCAAATGAAATCATCTCTCGCGAGAAAATACGTGAGAATCCACCCAACATTTTGCTTACAAACTACTCTATGCTTGAGTATCTCCTTCTACGTCCGGAGGATGCGCCGCTGTTCGAAGGGGCATTTGGTGCAAACTGGCGGCATATCGCCATCGATGAGGCGCACGTTTATTCGGGCGCGCTTGGCACCGAAATCGCATATTTGCTGCGTCGAGTAAAGGCTCGTATCGAATCGGAAACGGGGGAGCTGCCCAAGCTTCATTGTTACGCAACTTCCGCAACAATCGGCTCGGAAGAAGATATGCCGAAGGTGGCTAAATTTGCTCGGGATCTTTTTGGCGAGCCTTTCTCGGGTGATCCCGCAGATCTCGATGTCATCACGAGCGAGAAAGATCAGCCCCAAGATGCTCTTGATGAAAAGCCTTGGGGCACGCTTTCTCTAGACACTTGGGCGGAACTTCGCAGGGAACTTTCCGATCCTGAAAACGTAAACGTAGAAGACATTCGCAGCACACTCGCATCTGGTGGAGCTCCTGAAGAGGTTGTAGCGAGACTAGACGGCGAGTCCCCCCTAATGGGACTAGGAAAGATCCTTCTGGGTGAATCGTCTGCGGCAAAACTGGTGAGACGCTGCGAGCGTCTTTTCGACCTCACTGATCTTGACACCATTGAGGAGCTTGAGATCGAAGGGCTCACGGGAGATAAGAGAGGTGTGGAAATCCTCACTGCCATGGTTGAGGTGCTTTCCTCTGCGCAGCGCTCCAAGGATGTCCCCATTCTTACGAGTCGCTACCATTCCTTCTTGCGTGCTCCTGAGGGCATCTATTTAAATCTGCATACACGTAAGCTGACTCCTCACAAAACGATTGCGGAGCATTATGACGATGTAAACGATACTCCTGTATATGAGGTGTCGGTCTGTCGCCACTGTGGGCAGGCATACATCCTTGGTGAGGAGAGCTCCGATCCCGAGGTGAAGACTGCGTGGCTTAGTCCTCGACATGAAGGAACGGATTCCGACGACGAATTTCTTCCGAGGGTCTATTACCGTCTTCTCTCTGACGAATCGGAGAGAGATCCCGATGAGAAGATCCAATGGCTGTGCCCGATATGCGGGTCTTTGTATCATGAAGCCGAGGGTGGTGCTCATCGTTTCGAGCATGAGATTGTCGCCCGCATCCCAATTGCGCTCAACCAAAACGAGAAAAAACAAGCAGATGAGGCAGAAGCGCGTTGTCGCCATTGTGGATATCAGTCCGTTGTGGCAATTCAGCCTATGCGCGTTTCGCCTGAAGCTGCAGGCAGTGTCGTTTGCTACGATTTAGTCAGGGATATTCCTCCTTTTGATGAGGAGGCTGACGAGGATGATTTGTTTGCAGACCTCGATGAAGAACGCAGGGCCGGAAGTGTTATTTGCTTCTCGGACAAGCGCCAGGACGCGGCTTTCTTCGCGCCCGCATTGGACAGAACTTATGGAAACATCACACGTCGTCAGCTGATAAGAGAAGCGGTGGAGGCTCTGTCTCGCGACGGTGAAGGCTGTAAGCCGAGCTCAGTTATTGATTGGATAACAAGTGTTGCAAAGAGGCGATATCCGGGGGTCTTGGGTTCCAACAAGAGGGGCCAGGCGACGGCCTGGGTTCTCGATGAGCTTGCGGCCGAGGATTCGCGGAACAGCCTTGAAGGCCTTGGCGTTGTAAGGATCGAGCCTACTGAATTTAACAAGGGGTTTTCCCATCCTGGGGCGAAAAAGCTTGTCGCAAGGCAAGTGGATATACTTAATGCCGATGGGGCCACCTGGCTTTCATGCGAAGACTACATTTTGTTTGCAAGGACCTGTCTTGAACTGCTCCGAGAGAAAAACGTTATCGAGGTTCCTGAAGGGGTCCCTGAACTAAGAAACAATCATGAGAAGCGCGGCAACCTTGTCGTGCTTGAGAGCGACAGCTCTGCGTCAAAGGATATTGTTCAGTTTGCGGGAGATGCGGTACGTGGTACAGAAAATAAGCGCAGCGCCTTTATTCGCAAGTACGTCAAAAGGGTCCACGGTATCGAGCTGACCCGTGAGGACGTTCGCCCGATTCTGCAAAGTCTATTCCAGTTTATGGGGGAGTATCTAAGTTGCAAGCTATTTAGGGGCGAAGGATATCTGATCGATTCGCGTGAACACTTTAGGCTTGGCAGAGATATTTGGACTATGTATCCGCATTCCAACGATGATATTGTCTATCGTTGTGATGCGTGCGGATGTGAGACTCACCTGGATACGCATGGTGTTTGCATGACAACGAAATGCAACGGCACGATGGTGAAAATGAGCTTCGCAGAGGCAAGAGGCAAAGACCGCTACTATAAAACGGTATATCAAGATGAGGCGCTTCCTCTCAAAATCGAAGAGCATACGGCGCAGCTGTCTTCTAAAAAGGCCAGGGAAATACAGAGCGATTTTATTAAGGGCGACGTTAATGTTTTGAGTTGCACAACGACATTTGAGCTGGGTGTAGACGTCGGTGATTTGAGGGCAATCTTTATGAGAAATGTTCCGCCCAGCACTGCAAACTACACACAGCGTGCTGGACGCGTTGGACGCCGCGCTGGCAAGCCTGGATATGCCATCACATTTGCTCGCTTGCGGCCCCATGATGTCGCGTACTTTGAGGACCCAGCCAAGATAATTGGCGGCAACACGAGAGTGCCAATGTGTTATCTGAATAACGATGCCATTGCGATACGGCATGTTTTCGCTGTCGCTATGTCTGAGTTCTTTCGCTACGCGAGCCGGAGCTTGGGTAAAGACTACTCTCATGGATACAACGACTTTATGGATCTTTCTAAATCGGAGCCGGAAGGCCTCGAAGATCTTCGCCGCTTCCTTGCATCGCGGCCAAAGAGTGTCTATGAACAGCTCGTCCGCGTTGTTCCGCAAGGCATGCCTGTGGCGGAAGAAGTTGGCGTAAACGAGTGGGGGTGGATAGCAAAGCTCGTTGGGCCAATCGATTCGGCTGAGAATGGAGGCGGTGGCAGGCTTCTCCTTGCACATAGCCTTAAGCATGCTGATTTTGAGCGTGTTCAGGATGGTATTGAGCTGAATATGGGCGTCAACGACATTCTCGCATCCAAGCTTTTAAAGTCTAGGGATGCACTCAAGAAGGAGAGAACTATCGCAATTCTTGCCGAGAACGGAGTATTGCCTAAGTACGGGTTTCCGACTGATCTCGTAGAGCTCCATCTTCTTGATATTGAGAATTCTGTAGGTGAGAACAGGCTCGAGCTTTCTAGGGGTATGCGTCAAGCCATTAGGGAATATGCACCGGGGGCGGAAATCGTTGCCGGCAAGACGCTTTGGAAGTCCGTCGGACTCAGAAAGCCGAAAGGGCAAGAGTTGCGAAAGCGCAGGTATGGAAAGTGCCCAAATTGCGAAACATTTGTATGGCCCATTGAAAACTACAGTGATAAAGGCGAGTGCCCCGTTTGCCATACCGAGTTTGCTCTCGAAAAGAATATGCTCATACCTTCCTATGGTTTTGTCGGCACAGAAAACAAAAAAGGCATCGGGCTTAGAAGGCCGAGGCCAAAGGGGTATGCATCGGTGCACTTTAGCCAGCACTGGCCTAACGAGACTGCGACCGGAGAGTTTTGTTTACCTGGCGGTGCGGTGAAAGTAAAATATGCCGAAAACGGGCAACTTTGTGTGCTCAATAGCCCTGCTAAGGGTTTCCAAGTCTGCTCTTACTGCAATCGCGCTGCTGTTGGTGGAGAGAAGATTCAACATGCCTACTGGTGCGAGAAGAGCGGCGCTGCTCCAAAGATTAATAGGTTCAGCGCACTGGGTACGGCATTTGTGAGCGACGTTCTCGAGCTCGTATTTGATTTTGATGCGGCGACGGTTTGCTGCGATGGCGACTGGGAAGCTGTGATGTGGGCGCTGGTTACCGCTGCGGCTAAAATCCTTGAGGTTCCCGAGACCGAACTCGGAGGGACTACATACAAAAATGATGCAGGCAGCTTCTCAATACTCATCTATGATGACGTGCCTGGAGGAGCCGGTCATGTGCGCCAGCTCAGCAAAGAGGTGGCGGAACTAATTGAAGAGGCATATAAGGTCGTAGACGGTCATTGCGGATGCGGTGAAGAAACTTGCTGCTACGGTTGTATTGCAAATTATTACAACCAAGCTGTGCAGGCGAATCTTTCTCGAGGCGCTGCAAAGCGAATTTTGGGGACTCTTCTTGCTGTATCGCCTTCCGTTTGTTCTGCCGGCAATGCCGATGAGGATAAAGAACTCGATTGCGAGCCGGATTCCTCGGACTCGGTTGCTGGGTTTGAGCTATATGCCTCTGATGATGGCGCAAACAACAAGGCGCTATCGTTGGCCGAAGCGATGAAACTGTCAATCCAATCTGGTTCTACGGATGAATGGGCCGAGCTGGTTTGCGAGATGGCGAGCTACGATCCGCATTTGCGTTGGGAGACTCCGGACAAAGACGTGGATCTATCTAATGCTAGCGGCGACAGCGCTTACGCCACGTTTGTTTGGCGTAAGTCCAAGGTCATTCTTCTTGATGAAGAAGCGGCGAGCGATTTCAAAGATGTATTTGGGCCTGCTTGGCGCAACATTTCGGGTTGGAGCCTGTTTGTCGTTGGCGAGTGCTCCGCCAAAGATGTGATGGACGAGATTTATAAAGAGGCGTAGCTGTGGCTGCAAGAATGATACCGAGCCTTGGCCCGGCTGAATACGACGATCGGAGCCGTGAGGGGGAGATTTATTACGCGCTGAGCAAGCTTCCCGATGATTTTACGGTTATCCATTCATACAAGATGTTGGATGTTGTGGATGGAAACGCTATTGAGCAGAGGGAAGCCGATTTCGTCGTGTTTAATCGCAGGCTCGGTATCCTTGTCATCGAGGCGAAGGCGGGAAAGATTCGCTGCGAAAACGGCGAGTGGCTATACGGTAGCGGCATATCGATGAGGAGGCATGGAGGGCCTTATCGGCAGGCGGATAGCATCAAATGGAAGCTCATTAATCGCTTTGAGGATGTAGGGTTAGGAGAGCTTTGCGGTAGGTGCAAGGTTGCTCATGCGGTTTGGCTTCCGTCCCTGGGGGCACATGAACTTGGCTTTATTGATTACTCCCCCGAGGCTTCTCGCGATATTACTCTGTGCAAGACAGACCTTGGAGATCCAACTGCTCAAATAGTTCGCATCATGAGTATGGAAGTCGGGGGAAGGGAGACGAGACTCTCCAAGACCGAGGCTCAAGAGGTCTTGCATAAAGTGCTCTTGCCGGAGTTCGATATCGTCCCGACGAATTCGGTGGACTATCGATATAACGACTTCGTGTTCGCAAGGCTGCTGGACTCGCAAGCTCGCGTGTTGAATTTCATAAAGGATCAGAAGACAGCGGTAATTAACGGGGCGGCAGGAACTGGCAAAACTCTCATTGCAATTGAGAGAGCTAGGCAGGCCGCCTGTACGGGCAGGGTTCTCTTTTTGTGCTTTAACTCGCTTTTGAAGGAAGAGATTACTAGAAGGTGCGACGATGTCCCGGAAATTGACGTCTATACAATTCCGGGCTACGCCTGCAAGGTCTGCAATTCTCTCGAGCCAAACTACGCCAGCCTGACCGAAGAACTCATGGAGCACCCTGACTCGTTTCCCTATCAGCACATCGTAATAGATGAAGGCCAAGACTTTGGCCTCAAACCCATTGAAGATGCGATGGTGCTCGAAACCTTGCGTTCTATCGTGGACTCGAGGCCGGAAAGCACGATGTACCTCTTCTACGACAAAAGGCAGTTTGTCCAAGGCTCAACTATGCCCAGCTTCCTTATGGATGCCGATTGCAAGCTAACGCTTTATGTAAACTGCCGGAATACGGAGGCTATCGAGAGGTCTTCCTTGAGTGCTCTTGGTGAGGCGCATGGTTTTAGAATGCAGGTTATGGCTAGGCTCGGAAAACCTCCATTGCTTATGATTGATTGTGACGCCGCCGCGCAAGAGGCATTTGTGGATAAGCACATTGATCTACTCAAGAACGCTGGTATTAATGACATTGTGGTTATCACATGCAAGACACTGGAAAACTCTAAGCTGTCGAGTTGTTTCACTGGCGATCTGAGCTTAAAGAGATGGAAAGGTCAGAAGGTTCCCGTCCATACGGTGAGGAAGTTCAAGGGGATGGAGGCTGCTGCGGTAATTATGATTGATGTTGATCAAGCCTTATGGGAACAGCCGTCCATGAGCTACATGCCTGAGCCTGGAACTCTGTTTTATACGGCTGCTTCGAGGGCACGGCATGAGCTTAGAATTGTTTGCGACATGAATGGGGATGACTGCAACCATGCGCTCGTGGCGATGGGTGAAAAAGCGAATAGGCGCCCCGCCAAGAAGCTCGCAAATGTTCTGGGAGCAGTATTGGTTGGATAGGGCGCCGGCGCGCCCCACCGCCCTTTGTGAATCCGAGATTGTTTCCTAGGAGCTTCGCTGCTGCTTTCGTTGCTATTCATGTCATGTGTGGGCGCCAGCCTATATCACCGGGATATACCGCGACAAATACTCCTTGAGTGCGGGGTCGCACACATAGAGATACGTTCCCAGCATGCCACGCGTCATGAGGACATAGTAGGCGTTGACGATAATCTTCCGTAGCTCATCTTCGCTCGCCTTTTTCTTTGCGACAGCATCTTTGAAGTTCGCTTTGTTAACGCAGACGGCTCCTTTATCGGTGTCGTAGTAAATGTCTGGCCCCAGAATGACGAATCCGTAATTGAGGTCGTAGCCCTGCACCGTGTGGATGCATCCAACCTCGTTGACGGCGTTGGCAGAATTAACCCAATCCTTTTGGGTTGAGTTCCAACGTTTGGGAATGCCCTCGATGACGATGTCGAACGCGTCTTTGTGTTTCTTCGTTTCCCACTTCCACGCAAAACCTGCCGTCATGCGGGATAGACCAACTTCTTCTTCCTTGGCTTGCTGCAGGGAACAGAAATCCTCAAATCGGTCGACGATTCCAAACTGGTATCTGGGGATATCGCTGTCCGGATCCCCGGCTCGCGAATCGTAAGGCTCCGATGAAAAGAGTTCGTTGAACTTCATGCCGGTATGCATAAACGCCTTGTTGTTGAGTAAGTCATAGACAAAATCGAGGTATTCGTCACCACCGCGTACGCGCATTTGTGTGCTTAGGCTGAACTCTTCAGTTTCAATGCCTGCTTCTTCGAGCTGATTGAGTCGCTGCTCAAGGCCGTCTCGATTGAGGCCGGATGCCCTGACTTGCTGCTTGGGGTCATAAAACAGATATGCCTTGTCGCAGCATTTGAATATCCAGTCAACTTGGTTGCTCGTATGTGGGAGGCCGAGACGATCGCAGGTGTTATAGAAGGCCTTGATGCCGGAGCCCATGCTTAGATAATTACCTAGTCGATGTGCTTCGTCGACAAGCAGGATGTCATACCGATCGTTTTTGGTAACATCGCTGGGGCTCAAGATATCGCCAGGCTTTAACCCTGGAAGGAAGTGCGTGAGTTTCCTGAGGGTCTTCTTCAGGGAATCCATGGGGGTGACAAAACCGACTCGCAGGCCGGAAAGGTTGGGCTCATTTTTGATTTTGAACATGAGACTGATGGCGAGGATTGTTTTACCTGTTCCCGGTGCGCCATTCACGACGGTTATACGTTCTCTTTTTGAGCCGCCATGTTTTGCGTCTTCATGCTCCTGTTCGAGACGTTTAAAAATCGTCTCGATCGTTTCGTATTGGTCGGGCGTAAGCGTCTTGAAAGGTGAGAACTTGAACAGATCGGAGTTCTCGAGCTCTTCAATCGGATGAATCGCGTAGTTTTCTTCGCGAAGCTTTGTCCAGAGGTCTCGGAACTTCTGGCGATATTGAGGCCGCTCAAAATAATCGAATTGGGCATAGCCGTTGTTGGCATTGGTGACCTGGTATTTTTCGTCGGCACAGAACAGCTCAATAAGTCGATTCTCGAACTCGAACGTTGCGGATTGGTTGAAGGTGGGATTGTCGATCAGAAGGGTCCGGTCGAAGTCCTTGTCCACGTTTGCAGCGTGTTGTTTCATACGGCGCTGGTAGTTGGTTGTTTGGCCGATGTATGCCGTCTTGTTTCTGCTGTTGGTAAGAATGTAAAGGACGGGCCAACTCTCGTCATGATGGGCTCCAGGCTTTGGCGTTCCAAAGTCCTGAAGTGATTCGCTTGTCTCAAAGGGCTGGGGCAGGGGAAGCGTGTATTGCCGAAGGGCGAACTCATTACTCATGATGGTCCGCCTTTCTGTATTCGTTAGATGATGCGTCGACGGGATAGCGCTCGCCATTGCGCTTGAGCTTGGACGAAAGCGCCGCTGGCAGGTCGATTTCATTTAAATCTGCGAAACGCAGAAGGAAAAGGAGCGTGTCGGCGACTTCGTCTTCGATGACTTGGCGCTGCTCGGTGTCTTCGAACATTTCTGCAATGCGCTCGTCGCTCATAAAACGAAAGAGCTGAAGGAGCTCGGAGGACTCAGTCGCCATGCCGATGGCAAGCTCTTTTGGCGTGTGATATTTGCGCCAGTCGCGTGCATCACAATAGTCCCTGACTTGTTCCGTCATGGCATCGAGCTTATCCATCGTCCGCAACCTCCCAGATGTTCATTATTTTATTATGACCGTATCTGGGGTTTATTGCACATCATTTGGGATGTGCGGTTTGTTTAGACGCGATTCCCCGGTGGGAGGTTTCACCATGAAGATCGAAGTTGATGTGGACCAACTGCGCGAGAGCCTGCTCGATCGCGCGGGGAGTGCAGCAGGCGTGGGCTTTCCGGCTGCCATGCTCGACGTAGTGGATATCGAGGATGAGTCGCCCCAAGAGCTCCTAGCCCGAGCCGAACGCGAAGGCTTCGACCTCCGCGACTTTGCCGTCGACGATGACTAGGATAGCTAATTTGAGACGGAGCGTCTGCACCCGCAGCTGCGCGAACATACAAGATAAGCCGTCGCAATGGAGTCTACTGACCTCGCGACTGTTCTATTTTGATCGCACGCTGGCTAAGTGAGTAGACTTTATTGGAAATCCTGAGCGCACGACTAATTTGCTTCAACAAACCCGCAGGTCACAGACTTGTGCTTTGGTGACGTGGTCGGCGATTCGGCAAAAGTCTACTCACTTAGTTTTGAGAGGCGCTAATTGTTCGCAACGAGACCCCAGCCGGGGCGATTGGTGCTCAAATGTAGCCAATTCGGGATGGCTGTCCCTTGCCGCTACGACGCCAGGGTGGCGATGACGGCTTCGTCGCCGGCGTATATGAGGGTGTTGCCGTCGGGGATGATCGTTTGGCCGTCGCGTTTGAGCATTACCACAATGAACGGGTGCTTGCCTTGCGGCACGTCGCGCAGGCGCAGTCCTGCCAGGCGACCGTGGGGTGTCACGGTGACCTCGCGCAGCGTAACCTCGGCACGATTTTCAAACGTCGGCGCGGCCATAACCAGAAGGTCCCCTTCTTCAATTACGGTGTCGCCGTTGGGCAGCACCGGGTGCGCACCGTCGCGCAGCACCAGGACCACCAGCATGTCCGTGGCGCTGCCAATATCGGCGAGCGAACGTCCGGCAAACGGATGACCCGTGCCCACCTTGAGCTTGACAAACGACATGCCGTCCTCGTCGCGGTAGTCGTTAAACGTACGGCGCACGTCGCCGGACGCATCGATCATGTCGAGCTTTTTCGCCACCGCCGGCAGCAGCGAGCCCTGCACCACAATGCTCGACACGGCAATCACAAACACCAGGTCAAACAGGTCGTGACCGCCGGGAACGTCGGCCACCACGGTAAAGAGGCTAAACACGACCGAAGCCGCGCCACGCAGGCCCGCCCAGCTTACGAGCGCCACCTGGCGGGGGTTTGTCTTATAGGGCGCCAACAGCAGACCGACGGCGATGGGGCGGCTCACAAAGAGCATAAACGCCATGAGCGCCAGGCCGGGTAGCAGCACTTGCGGCAGGCGCGCGGGCGTCACGAGCAGGCCGAGCAAAAAGAAGATGGTCATCTCTGCCATCTCGGTGAGGGTGTCAAAGAAGTGCGCCAGCTCGACCTTACCGGTGATGTCGCTCGCACCCAGCACAATGCCGGCAAGGTACACGGCTAAAAAGCCGTTGCCGCCTAGGTAGCTCGGCAGCGCGTAGGCGACGATCGCCACGGCGAACAAAAAGATGGTCTGCGCGCCCTCGGCTGTTGCGTGCGCGCGCTCGATCAGGCGGCCCGATGCCCAGCCGATGACAAGGCCCAGCCCCACGCCCAGGATGATCTGCTTGGCGAGCAGCACAGGGATGTTAATGTCGCCGCCGGCCGCAAGGGTTGCAAGCACGGCGGTGAGCATGTAAGCGACGGGGTCGTTGGAGCCCGATTCGACCTCGAGCAGCGAGTCAGTGCCACCTCTCAGCGAAAGGTTGTGCTCGCGCAGCACGCTAAAGACGCTCGCTGCGTCGGTCGACGCCACGACCGAGCCCAGCAGCAGGCCGCCGATCCAGTCGAAGCCCAGTGCGAAGTGTGCAAAGGCGCCCGTGATGCCGGCGGTAATGACGACGCCGAGCGTGCTCAGCAGCACTGCGGGTACGGCGACGGGCTTGGCGCGGTCGATGTTGGTGTTAAAGCCGCCGTAGAACATGATGAACAGCAGCGCCGTGCTGCAGACGGTTTCGGTAAGCGCGTAGTCGCTAAAGTCAATGTGAGCCAGGCCGTTGACGCCCAACAGCATGCCCAGCGCGATAAAGATGAGCAGGGTGGGGAAGGGGAGTTTTTTGCCGACGGGCTTGATGGTCAGGCACAAAATGATGACGAGGCCGATAAAAAGAAGTATCTGGTTCATGGATAGTGTCCGCTCCTGGGTGGTTGGCGTGGCACGGTCAGTTGTCTGCGGTTATTTGTACCCAAAGATGGTGGGTTTATGGGAACGGATTGCGGGCGTGCGCATTTTCGACACGAGGCTGCGGCGTGTGCGAAGCTGGCCGGGAATCAGCTGCCGGCGGTGCACCGTGAACTGCGCGCGCGGGCGTGCGGCTGCTAACGACCGTTGGCGACGCGTGGCCCTTCCCAGCTTTATTGCAACGGAGTACAATGGATAACGTTTAAGTTCAACTTGAAGTTTTAGTTGTGGCTCCGGGCTTCGGCCGTAATGCAGGGAAAGGCGTTCCATGGCGATCTATGTGACATCCGATGCTCACGGGCACGTGCGCGCGCTGGACGAGGCCCTTTCCAAGATCTCGCTAACGTCCGACGACACGCTGTACGTGTTGGGTGACATGATCGATCGCGGTCCCGATCCGGTCGGCGTCATCAACTTGGTGCGATCGCTGCCCAACGCTCGCGTGCTTAAGGGTAACCACGAGCAGATTATGCTCGACGCGATCATTGGCCAGGACCCGCTCGATGCCGAGACCTGGGATATCAACGGCGGATGGACCACGCGCCAACAGCTCAACGAAATGGAGTTTGAGGCATACGAGGAGCTGGTACGCTGGGCTGCTGCCCTGCCGCTCTATGCGGTGGCAGAGACTGCTGAGCGTCCGTATCTGCTGGTGCACGCCGGTATTCAGACCGAGGCAGCGCGTGCGTTTTTGCTTGAGCATGGTGTCGATTGTGCCGACGGCAGGGGAGCGGTCGATGCCGATAGCGAGTTGCTGCAGCAAATGCTTGCCGTGCAGTCGTCCGATGACTTGCTGTGGATTCGCCATGGCTATTGGGATGCCCCGACGGGGCTGCTATCTGCCGAGGGCAAGGGTCCGGTCGTGGTGAGTGGCCACACGCCCACGGTGTCGCTGGGGCGCTATTGCGAGGTTGGCGGCCTGGCGGGGCTCGATGAGGAGTCGAGGCGCGGACAGATTGTGCGCTTGGGCGGCGAGGATACCGCCGGCGTTCCCGACCGCATCGACATCGACTGTGCCGCCGCCACCGGCTCCGAGTTCGGCCGCGTCGGCATCCTGCGCCTGGATGATGGTGCGGAGTTCTATGCGAACATTCTGCCCGGCGAATAATCGGTGCAAAGGGTAGCTAATTTGGGACGGGGCTTTTTTGACTACTTTTGCCCTTCTGCCCATCAAATGATTTTTCTGGGACGTGGATTACATAATCATTTGGATGCCCGCTGGCTAAGTGAGTAGACTTTTTTGGAAATGCCGAGCACCCAACATATTTGCCTCAATAAAACCGCAGGTCACAGACTTGTGCTTTGTAGGTGTGGTCGGGGATTCGGTAAAAGTCTACTCACTTAGTTTTGCGTGATGCATATTGTCCGCGACGAGACCCCAGCCGGGGTGATTCCATCGCAAATTCCGGTGGCCGAGGCAGCTAATTAGACACCGTACGGGTTGCGGGCTCGTTCTATGCGCTGGCGAATGTGGGCGTACTCGACAATCAACAGCACCAGCAGTAGGGCCATGATAGCCAGGTAGCTCACGACGGCACCCATTAGCCCCAGTAGGTTGATGAGGACCATCGGCACCACCACGCTCACGGCAAAGCAAATGAGGTAGATCTTGGTGACATCGCCGGCGTGGCGCAGCACTGTGATAATGGCGTAGATAAAATCGATGGCTGCGGTGATGCCGCCGGCGACGACCATCAGCAGCGCCAATGTGCGGTAGCGCTCAAAGTTGAGGCCGTACATAAAGCTCATAAGGGGAATGCCGGGGCCTGCCATAAACGCGGCGCATGCGCCAGTGAAACCCAAGATCAGCGCCATGACGGCGACAATAATTAAGTCAAAGCGGCGACGCTTGCGCGGGTTAGCCCAAATGCTCGACAAACGCAAGAGCTGCGGTTTATAGATAAAACCAATACTCAGCAAAATGGCCTGCGCCGGAAAGAACAGGGCATTAAAATACAGCTGATATTTGTAGGCCAGCGTGCCTTCCATCACAAACTTGGGCATGCTCTCGATAAGGTTGAACAAAAAGAGCGCGCCAAAGAGCGGGGCACACTGCGCAAAAAGGCGGCCGACTTCGCGTATGCTCACGCGACGCGATTTTTCGGTTTCGAGCAGGGCGAGCGGGGCGGTGACCAGCACAAGCGAGGCGATCGCTGTAACACCCATAGTCATGGCCGCGATGGGCATGCTGCGCGTAAGGAACAGCGCCACGCTAAAGACCGCGATGACGCCGGCGGAGCGCAGCGTTTGGCTCATGCCGGCCAAATAGAGCTTGTCGGCCTGCTGCAGGCGGCCCTCGTACACGTCCGCTACGCCGTCGATCACCTTATAGAGGTAGACGCCCAGGCCGATCGTCGCCATGTGCGCGTCATAGCCGCGGGCGCTGCTGTACATGAGGCCGCAGCCTAGGGCGAGAGCTCCGCAAAGCCAGCGGTTGAGCTGGTAGGAGGCAAAGGACGTCTTCTCGTCGATGTCCGAGACCTGAAAATTGCGTACGCCGTAGTTGCACGCGATCATGATGAGCGTGCCGGTGACAAAGGCGATGGAGAACTTGCCGGCTTCTTCGGCGCCCACGAGTTGCGTGGACACGATAGTGAGCAGCGGAAACGCCATGCCCCACACGGCGGTGCCGAGGGTGTTCCAAAGGTAGTCGCGACGGGTGGCGTGCTCCTCGTATTCGGCTTCCTGCATGGAGAAACCGCCGCCGTAGACGGCGCCGAGCAGGCGGTTCCACCAGGCATTGACCATGCGGCGGACAGGACCGGGCTGGCGATCGCGCTCGCGCCGACGACGCGCGGCTTGGCCGCTATTTGGCCCGCCGGCGTTACGCTGGCTTAGCTCCTGGATACGCGCGAGCTCCTCGGCGGTGTGCGATGCGGGGAAGAGGCCGTTCTCGATGCGTCCGCCCTGTCCGTGGGCCCCGCCCGATACAGCGGGGTTGGCGATGCCGTTGCGGCGGGCGATGGCGCGGCGGATGCTATCGAGGGGCGAGATGCTCAAGGCGGGTCCTTTCTATTGCTGCGTTCTAGTATAGACGCGACGGTGTCACTCATGTTTTTGAACGGATTGTTCAATATTTTCGGGGGGCGGCAGTAAATTGTCGGTGAGCGTGCGGTATCCTGTTGAAGTTATGTGATACCACGATGCCGCCCGCGCGGCACCAAGGAGCTTCTACCTATGGACGTCGCCGCATTCTTGCTGGCTCTTGTGCCGATCATTTGGCTTGTCGTGATGCTGCTGTGCTTTAAATGGCCAGCTTGGAAAGCCGCCATCGGATCGTTTGTCCTTTCGTGCGTGCTTGCCTTCGCATGGTGGCACCTGCCGACAGCGCAGATCGCGACCGCCTCGCTCGAAGGCTTTTTGATGGCCCTGTGGCCCATCGTTTTGGTAATCATCGCCGCGGTGTTCACGTATAACCTGTGCGTTCGCACGGGCGCCATGGACGTGATCGGCAGCATGATCACCTCCATCAGCAGCGATCGCCGTCTGCTGGCGCTGCTTGTGGCCTGGTGCTTTGGTGGCTTTATGGAGGGCATGGCCGGTTTTGGCACCGCCGTTGCCATTCCCGCCGGCATGCTCGCGGGCCTGGGCTTTGAGGCCGTGCCCGCCGTGCTCATCTGTCTGCTGGCCAACGGCGTGCCCACGCCCTACGGCTCCATTGGCATTCCCACGGTGTCCGTTGCCGGTCTGGTGGGCCTGGACCCGCTGCATTTGGCGACCGTTCAGATGGTGCAGTTGGCGCCTTTCTTTGTGGTGATGCCGCTGTTTATCGTGCTGGTTGCGGGTCGTGTCGCCGATGACCAGGGTAATGTTGCGGGCGTTGCCGAGCGCCTGAACGGCGTGGCGGGCATCGCCGTGCTCTCCGGAGTGTCCTTTGCCGGTGCGGCTCTTGTCGTTGCTATGTTTGTGGGTCCCGAGCTTGCCGTCGTCGTCGGTTCCATCGTTTCGCTCGCGCTGACAGCTGCGCTTGCCATGCGTGCCGAGAAGTCGGGGCATCTGGACGCACGCTTCCACATGAATATCGAGGCCGGCGAGCAGCTCACCGCCAAGTCGGCGCTTTCGGCTTGGTCGTGCTTCATCCTGATCTTTGTGCTGCTGTTGGGAACGTCTAACCTGGTGCCTGCCGTGCATGCTGCGCTCGCACCGTTTGCGAGCCAGGTTCAGGTGTATTGCGGCGAGAACCCCGGCACGCTCACGTTTTCGTGGATCAACACGCCGGGCGTCTGGATTTTCCTGGCGGCGTTTGTCGGCGGCGCCATTCAGGGTGCTTCGCCGCGCATGATGGGCAAGGTACTGGCCGCGACCGTCAAGCAGATGATGCCGACGGTCATTACCATGCTTTCGGTTCTGGGCTGTGCCAAGGTTATGGGCTATGCGGGCATGATCTCTTCGATCAGCGCGTTTTGCATTGCGGTCGCCGGTGGCCTGTACCCGATTCTGGCTCCGTGGATCGGCGCGGTCGGTGCGTTCGTGACCGGTTCGGGCACGTCTTCTGGCATGCTGTTTGGTCCCATCCAGAGCCAGGCTGCCACCGCGCTGGGCGTGAGCGACTACTGGATGGTCGCGCTGAACGCGCTTGGCGTCGCCGCCGGCAAGATGATCTCGCCGCAGACGCTTGCCATCGGCCTGGCCGCCGTGCACGTGCGCGGCAAGGATGCCGAGCTCCTGGGCGCCGTCCTGCCCTACGCCGCCGGCATGCTGGTCCTTATGAGCGCCATCGCCATGCTCGGCCAAGGCCTGCCGCTATAGTTGGCACTTAGGGACGCTCCTTTTGTGCCGGCATCCGGGGACACTCCTTGAATGTTGCCTGTTCAAGAGTGTCCCCAACGACTAGTCGTTTAAGAACGTCCCCAATGACTACTCAATGACTAGGCCGCTTGCCTGGGATTTTTGACCGTTGGGCGGGCTTGCCGCCCTTGCCACAAAAACGTTTTTGCATATCGGGTACAACGAACTTTACGTGAGTAAAGTGCGCGCCGCGCCCGCGTGACGCGCTTTTAAAGGAGGCCCCATGCCTGGTGTTACCCCTGCAGAAGTTCTGTCCAACTTTGGTATTACGCTGGTCGAAGATCCCGCCGAGAATCAGCCGCGTCTGCTGGTCGATCTACCTGCTGCGGAGCTCGTCGAGCACGCCATCCGCCGTGAAGAGGGCCGCATGGCATCCAACGGCGCGCTGGTAATCGAGACGGGGGAGCGCACCGGCCGT
Organism: Collinsella sp. SGI.180; assembly: GCF_050313455.1. NCBI lineage: Bacteria > Bacillati > Actinomycetota > Coriobacteriia > Coriobacteriales > Coriobacteriaceae > Collinsella > Collinsella sp. SGI.180. The sequence goes on along the minus strand of NZ_JBNPLL010000001.1, from coordinate 42,310 downwards.
TCTCCCAACGACCGCTTTATCGTTGACACCCCCGATGTTCACGACAAGATCGCCTGGGGCGCCGTCAACCGCCCGCTTTCGATTGAGAGCTACGAGGCCATCAAGGCCGGCATCGTCGACTATCTCAACGAGCGCGATGTGTTCGTCACCCGCGGCATGGCGGGTGCCGACCGCAACCACACGCGTCGCCTGCTCGTTGCCTGCGAGCGCGCGAGCCAGGCGCTCTTCATTAAGCAGATGCTCGCCCGTCCGCTCGCTCGCGAAATTGCGCGCACCGGCGAGCCGGACTTTTGCGTGCTCGCGGCACCCGGGTACCAGTGCGACCCTGCCATCAAGGGCCTCAACTCCAGCGCCGCCGTGGTCATCAACTTCCAGGAACGCGTGATTCTGGTTGCCGGCACCGGCTACTCCGGTGAGATTAAAAAGTCCATCTTCAGCGTCATGAATTACCTGCTGCCCGTCGAGGACGACGTGCTGCCCATGCATTGCTCGGCCAGCATGGATCCCGTCACGCACGAGACCGCGGTGTTCTTTGGCCTGTCCGGCACCGGCAAGACCACGCTTTCGGCCAATCCCACGCGCCTGCTGATCGGCGACGACGAGCACGGTTGGTCCGACATGGGCATCTTCAACATCGAGGGCGGCTGCTACGCCAAGTGCGAGGGCCTGGACGAGTTTCACGAGCCCGAGATCTTCAACGCCGTTCGCTTTGGCGCGATCTGCGAAAACGTGGTGCTCGACGAGAACCGCAAGCCCAACTACGATGACGTCTCGATCACGCACAACACGCGCGTTGCCTATCCCGTCGAGCATATCCCCAACGCGTGGACCAAGGGCATGGGCACCACCCCGAGCGTCGTGCTGTTTTTGACCTGCGATGCCTTTGGCGTGCTGCCGCCTATCTCGCGCCTGACGGCCGATGCCGCCATGTATCACTTTGTGACGGGCTTCACCGCCAAGATCCCCGGTACCGAGGTCGGCGTCACCGAGCCCACGCCCACGTTCTCCTCGCTGTTCGGAGAGCCGTTTATGCCGCTCGACCCCATGGTCTATGCCAAGATGCTCGGCGAGCGTATCGCCGACGGTCGCACCCGCGTCTATCTGCTCAACACCGGCTGGATTGGCGGCGGTTATGGCGTGGGCCATCGCATCGAGCTTGCCTATACGCGCGCCCTGGTCGCACGCGCTCTCGACGGTACCATCGAGGACAGCGAGTTCTTGCACGACGATATCTTTAATGTCGACATTCCCACCACGTGCCATGGTGTGCCCGACGGCATCCTGGTGCCGCGCCAGTACTGGCAGAGCACAGCGCGCTACGACGAGGCTGCGCACAACCTGGCGGTGATGTTCGAGGAGAACTTCGAGAAGAAGTACTCACACCTGCCCGAGTCCGTCAAGGCCGCCGGCCCGCACGCTCAGGTGTCCGCCGAGGCCCGTCATCGCGGCCGCGGCCTACTGGGACTCCGCCACTAGCGTCGCCACAGACCCAAAACCACCATAAGGGGGCACCTTTGTGGTGATTTTGCTCGCACGGATGACTCGGGCTACAATACGCCCGACATATCGTTCCCTTCTCCGGATGGGGACAGCGTAAGCGCTCTTGTGACGGCACCGTAGGACTTTGAAGGTGGCCGCTGTGAGGGCGCTTTTGTTTAGGCGCTCGCGTTGGCGCGAATTGCGAAAGGAGCACGTATGAAGAGCTTTGTTGCCGAGGATTCATTTTGGGAGCTATTTCCACAGGCGGCGGTCGGCGTCGTAGTCGTAAAGGGCATGAAGCCCGCGGCTACGATTCCTCAAGAGGACGTGGACGCGATCGCCGCGCTGCTCGATCGCGCCAATATCGATGCGGAGCGCCACCTGACAAGCGATACCATCAGCGAGAACGCGCCGGTCAAGGCTTGGCGCGAGGCCTATCGCCTGTTCAAGACTAAAAAGGGCGCGCGTTGCTCAATCGAGAACTTGCTCAAGCGCGTGCTCAAGGGCAAACCGGTCGGTCATATCACACCGGCGGTGGATATTTACAACACGGTGTCGCTGACCTACGCGCTGCCCGTGGGAGGCGAGGATTTGCACGCGATTGAGGGAGACCTTCGCTTGAAGGTGACCGACGGTGGCGATGCGTTCCTGCCACTTGGCGAGGAGGCAGATGATCCGACGCTGCCCGGCGAGCTCGCCTACATCGATGATGCGGGCGCCGTGTGCCGCTGCTGGAACTGGCGCGACGGCGTTCGAACGGCTCTGTCCGACGATTCTGCCGATGCGTTCCTGGCGATTGAGTGTGTTGAGCCCGAGCGAATGGGGGACTGTCAGGCCGCGATCGATCGCTTAGCCGAGCTGCTTGAGCGCTATCTGGGAGCGACGGTTGTCGTCAAGACGCTTGTGACCCGCGACAATCCCTGCGTGGAGCTGTAGCGGCGCCTAGAACCTTTTGATGCCCCAAACCACCACAAAGGTGCTATCCCCTTTGTGGTGATTTTTATGTTGATGGGTTAACAATTGCGATATTTGGGTACGGGGGTTCGGGCATGCGGCTAAGATGTTTACCCGTTAGCATCATGCAAGCGAAAGGCGGTCGTCTCCCATGCAGCAGAACGACGAGACACGTTTTGAGGATTTTGTCGGACTGATCAGCGGGCTCTACAAGGAGATCCAGCGCATTAAGGCATCTGAGGGCGCAAGGCTGGGCCTTAAGGGTTCCGATATCATGTGCCTGTACTATCTTGAGCGCAGCAAGGACGGCCTGACTGGTGCCGACCTCGCCCGCATGGCAGGCGTGACCCGCGCTGCCGTCTCGCGCACGCTGGCGCATCTGGAAGAGGGCGGCTACGTCGAGGTCGACGATTCGGGCGATGCCGCCGTTAAGTATCGCGCCCCGGTTCGCCTGACCACGTTGGGCGGCGAGAGCATGAATGAGGCCGATCGTATTATTCGCGAGGTGCTCGACGCCACCGGCAAGGCCATGGGCGTGGAGCAGCGCGAGCAGATGTACGCGTCGCTGCGTACGATTCTCGACACCCTGCGCGAGCTGTAGGGCCGCCTAGGCATTTGCTTCCCACTAACAACTGCATCGTCCCGTTTGAGCGCGTATACCGTGCCGGGGCATTGCTGTCAAAATTCCCTGCGCGGGACCTGTGCAAGAAAGGATTCGCTATGTCCGTCCGCATTATTACCGATTCCGCAAGCGATATGTCGCCGGCGGAGCACCCGGCACTGGCTGTTTTGCCACTGTCCGTCACCTTTGGTACCGATGTGTACATGGATGGCGTCGATATCGATCACCAGCGCTTTTACGAGATGCTCGTGGAGCGCGATGAGCTGCCCAAGACCGGTCAGGTCAACCCGTACGCGTTTTCGCAGGCTATCGCCGAGGTTCGTGAAGCCGGCGATGAGGCCGTGATTATTACCGTGGGCGCTAAGCTTTCCGGCACCAATCAGAGTGCCCGTACCGCACTTGCCGAGGCACCGGGCGGCGATGTGTTCGTGGTAGACAGCAACAACGTCACCCTGGGCGAGCGCGTACTGGTCGAGTATGCCCTGCGCTTGGTGGACGAGGGCCGTGGCGCTGCCCAGATCGCGGCGGCGGTCGAGGCCGTGCGCGACCGCGTGGTGGTTATCGGCCTGCTCGAGACGCTGGAGTACCTGGTGCGCGGCGGTCGCCTGTCTGCTGCGGCCGGCGCCGTGGGTACGCTGCTCAACGTAAAGCCCGTGGTGGCTGCCGAGGACGGTCTGATCGTGCAGCTGGGCAAGGCGCGCGGTTCCAAGAACGGTCGCAACCTGCTGAACCAAAAGGTCGAAAAGGCGGGCGGCGTCGACTTCTCCATGCCGCTGGCGCTCGGCTATACGGGCCTTTCGGATGCGGTGCTCAAGAAGTATATCGAGGATAGTGCGACGCTGTGGGCTGGCCACACCGAGGGCGAGCTGCCCGTTCACACCATCGGCGCCACCATCGGCACCCATGTAGGCCCCGGTGCCGTAGCCGTAGCCTTCTTCCAGCCTGCCAACTAACCGACCTGCCAAAAAGGGACAGGTTTATTTTGGCAGGTTTTATCTGGGCAAACGCTACCTGCCATGCCATGTGATCCCTCGGCGATGACGGGGTTGCGGACCATCGGCCGCACGGAGGCCGCAGATGATCCGCAACCCTGCCGTCCCCGAGGGATCATTTGATTTATGCTGTTGCGGGCGGAAAGGAGCATCGATGGCGTCTGAGGGCTTTTTTGAGCGGGTGTACGAGGTAGTCGAGCAGATCCCTGAGGGGATGGTTGCCACGTACGGCCAGGTGGCGCTGCTCGCCGGCCGTCCACGAAGTGCGCGGTACGTGGGCTATGCGCTGCACAGCAATCCGCGCCCCGGCGAGATTCCCTGTCACCGCGTGGTGTTTGCCGATGGCAGCATTTGCGAGGGCTTTGCCTTTGGCGGTCCCGACGCTCAGCGCGAGCTCCTGCTGGGGGAGGGCGTGGTGTTTGCCGATCCCATGCACGTCGACTTGACTGCCTGTCGTTGGCCAGCAGGGCTCTAGCGGCTCTGCCGTGGCCAAAACCACTACAAAGGTGCCTGTCCCCTTTGCGGTGGAACGCCGGCGCCGTTGACGTTTCTCCAGAAAAAACCTGCCAAAATAAATCAGTCCCTATTTGTTAGGTTTACCGTGGCTAACTTATGGAGAAGGTATGGCGGCACGATTTGACGCTGTAAAGTAAACAAAGGCGAACTATATTGTATTCAACAACGGAGCAGGCAATAGGCGATGAAAAAGCCTGCCCTGTTGAGTTTGATTCGCATTCCTCCCCTCTGTGCGATTCAACGGTGTACTTCAGGAAAGCGCCCGTCGGCTGCCATGGTCGGCGGGCGCTTTCCTGTAGGCATGGGGCAAACCCATCAGGTCTGTTATCCCATAATGAGGTACTGACGTTTGGTTTTAGGGGGGCGCTAACTTTGATTGTTAGTCCCGCTTACAGCAACCGATCTTGGTAAATCCCTGCGGCGCTTCTTCGCCTGCGGGGATTCTTGGGCTGTCGCTTCCCAGATATGCTTCTACATGCCGCGCGAACGCTTGCCACGACCACTCGTCTTTATCGGCCTCAAGCCGATCGGGAGAAATCGCGTTGAACAGGCACGTTGGAATCTCGTGCTCGTGCAGATTCTTAGCGATACACGGTGTGCAGCCCTTCTCGTGGTTGACAGGGTTAAATGGGCATTTCCGGTCGTTGCAGGTACAAAACGCAACTGAGCTCATGGGACTCCTTCCGGTCGGTCGGGTCTGCCGTAAAAGCTGCCGCATGTTAAACAATAGGGTGTCATTGCTTAACAGGATATAGCCTCAAGGTGCTTGCGACTTAGGGGTTCTGCCAAGCGGCTGAATATCTCGGCGACCGACCTCTGAAGAAAACAAAACCGCCGCAACGAGGATTGTGCCAATCGCGGCGGTTTAGTTTGAGTGTTGTTTATTGCTCTCGACTAGTACACCATGCCCATGGCGTCCTGAACCTCGGCCAGGGTCTGCTCGGCAATCTCGTTGGCGCGACGGTTGCCCTCGTGCAGGACGTCCTTCACGTAGTCCAGGTCGTTCTCGTAGCGCTGGCGACGCTCGCGGATAGGTGCGAAGTACCCGTTGACGGCCTCGGTCACGTACTTCTTGAGTTGGCCAGAGCCGCCCATGCCAATCTCCTCGGCAATCTCGACCTCGGAACGGCCGGTGCAGATGGCGGCGGTCGAAAGCAGGCCGGACACGCCGGGGCGGTTCTCGGGATCAAACGTAATCATGCGTTCGGAGTCGGTCTGGCTCTTCTTGATGCGCTTGGCCGTCTCCTCGGCGGTCATCGAGATATTGATGGCGTTGCCGTAGCTCTTGCTCATCTTGCGGCCGTCCAGGCCGGGCAGCAGCGGGGTCTCGGACAGCAGCGCGTCGACCTCGGGGAACACCTTGCCGTAGCGGTTGTTAAAGCGGCGGGCGATGGTACGGGTGAGCTCGATGTGCGGCAGCTGGTCGCGACCGACGGGCACAACGTTACCCTTGCAGAACAGGATATCGCAGGCCTGGTGTACCGGATAGGTGAGCAGAAGGCCGGTGAGCTCGTGGCCCGAGGCCTCCATCTCGGCTTTGACGGTGGGGTTACGCGCCAGCTCGGCCTCGGAGACCAGCGACAGGAACGGCAGCATGAGCTGGTTGGCGGCGGGCACGGCGGAGTGCGTGTAGATCATGGTCTTGTCGGGGTCGATACCGCAGGCAAGGTAGTCCATGACCATGTTATACACGTTGTCCTGGATGTGCTCGGTGGTGTCGCGGTCGGTGATGACCTGGTAGTCGGCAATGAGCACGTTGGTCTTGGCGCCCATATTCTGCAACTCCACGCGGCCCTTGAGGGTGCCAAAGTAGTGGCCTAGGTGCAGACGGCCGGTGGGGCGGTCGCCGGTAAGCATGGTGAACTTCTCGGGCGTCTTGGCCAGGCCCTCGCGAATGGCGTTGCTCTTTTGCAGCGCGACTTCGTAGCTGTTCTCGTTTGGCATGATTGCTCCTAACGTATGTTCATGGGTCAAGATGATAACGCGTTTATTGAGAGGGGCGGGCGAAAGTGGGCAAGGGGGTGGTAAGGCAAGACATGCGTGGCGGTCGAGGCGCGGTCACGAGCGGCCGACAGCAAGCAGAACGACCTTCTGCAGCAAACCTTAATGCCTGTGGTGGCGCTCTCCCTTACGCTCCTCGGCCGCTTGCTCCTCCTGCTTAAAGGCGGGGTCGTCGGGGGTTATCAGCTCGTCTTCGTGCGTGCGCTTGTTGTAATGGTGGCGTAGCACGGGCTCAAACAGGTGCAGGTGCTTGGCGAAGGCTGCCGAGCCAATGCCAAGGACGGTAAAGATGAGCACGCGCATGGGGACTTCGACCTGGTTGATGGCGGTCGCACCGGCCGAAAGCAGGATACACCAGGCATAGATAAGCAGCACAGCCTGCTTTTGGTTATAGCCCTCTTGAATGAGGCGGTGGTGGATGTGGCCTTTGTCGGCCTGCCCAATGCTAATGTGGGCGCGCTTGCGGCGCACGATGGCGCTAAACGTGTCGATGATGGGCACACCGGCAACGATGAGCGGAATGATGAGCGAGGTGAGCGCGGCGGTGCGGCTCACATTAAGCAGCGAAATGGAACCAAGCGCAAAGCCCAGCAGCAGCGACCCCGAGTCGCCCAGAAAGATGCTCGCGGGGTTGAAGTTGTAGCGCAAGAAGGCCAGGCAGGCGCCAAACAACGCGATGGAGAGCGCGGCGGCATCGATGCGGCCCGAGAGAACGGCCATCGAGAACATCGTGAACGATGCGATGCCGCAGATGCCTGTGGCCAGGCCGTCAAGGCCGTCGATGAGGTTGATGATATTGGTGAACGCCACCAGGTAGACCACGGTGATGGGATAGGCGAGCCAGCCGAGCATGATCTCGCCGGGGGCAACCGGGTTGACGATGACGCCGATTTTTAGTCCACCCACGCAGGCGATGAGCGCGGCGAGGACCTGGCCGGCGAGCTTTTGCTTGGGCTTAAGCTGGAAGACGTCGTCGATCGCGCCGGTCGCAAAAATGACGGTAAAAGAAAGTGCCAGCATGGGGTAGCTAATGTGCAGGCGCGGATGCGGGACCAAGACGGGCGGCCAGCCCAGATGCCAGGTGCCCATAATCTGAACGATGCAGGCAACGACCAGGCCCAAAAAGACCGCCGTACCTCCCAAGCGCGGGATGGGCTTGGTGTTGATACGGCGTTTTGAAGGATAGTCAACGGCGTCGAGCTTGATTGCCAGACGTTTAACCAGGGGCACCGTGAGGAAGGTCGTGATATATGCCGCGGCTGCCACGCAAAGGAACGGTATGTAGCTCGTGGATGAAGCCATGTATCAAAAACCGCCAAGCGTCGAAGGAAAAGGTCAAAGGATGCCATGCCGCAAAGGGTATAGCTGACCCATGATACTCGACCAAAGGGGGTGCGGGGAATCGCGCCGATCGATAATCACGCGCTTACCAGATATTGGGATGGTGGCGGGGGTTCTACCGAGTGCCGTTGGGTGTCATACGGGATCTGCGATGGCAATTTTTGGCAAAATCGGCAAAAGAAAACCACCCCCCACGTTACGAAAATGAACCCACCTAAAACAGGTGGGTGCCCTCATCGACCGTTCCAGCGTCCTTAACAACGAAGGATACCTGTACTACGTACGACTGTGTGGGCTCCCTAAATAAACGCGACGGTTCACCCAGTTGCTCCGCGGGGGGCGGAATACCTATATCATAAAGCTGCACTTTATCGATTCCAGTCTTGACATTACAAAAATCGTGTCGGACGATTACGGCGCCTTGGGCTCGAGCCGTCTGCGCGGTTGGTCCTTTTGCGTTTGAGCTGCTGAATCGTTGTTTTGGAGCATGTTTTTATGCCGACGTCGTTGACCGAACTTTTTTCGCCCGCCTGCCATTTGTGTCCGCGCCGTTGCGGTGTGGCGCGCGATGAGGGTGCGCGCGGCGTATGCGGTGCTAACGACACGCTCAAGGTGGCCCGTGCGGCGCTTCATATGTGGGAGGAGCCGCCTATTTCGGGCGAGGCCGGTTCGGGCACGATCTTCTTTAGCGGCTGCTCGCTCAAATGCGTCTATTGCCAGAACCACGAGATCTCGACGGGCAATTTTGGGCTTGAAATTTCGCCCGAGCGCCTGGTCGAAATTATGTTGGAGCTGCAGGACCAGGGTGCAAACAATATTAACTTGGTGACGGCGACGCACTACGCGCACCTGCTGCCGGCTGCGATTGCCGCGGCACGGGCGCGCGGACTGGTTGTTCCAATCGTCTACAACACAAGCGGTTATGAGCGCGCGAGTGCCGTGGCGGCGCTCGGCGATCTGGTCGATGTGTGGCTTACCGACTTTAAATATGCCGATGCGGGGCTCGCGCAGTCGCTCTCCCACATTAAGGACTACCCGCGTGTGGCCGTGTCGGGTTTGGCGCAAATGGCGCGCGAGATTGAGCGTCGTGGGGGAGAGCTGGTGGACGAGGACGGGCTCATGAAGCGCGGCATGATCGTGCGTCACCTGGTGTTGCCGGGGCATGCGGACGATTCGTGTCGCGTGCTAGACCTGGTGTGGCAGACGGTGGGTGATGTGCCGATCTCGGTCATGAACCAGTACACGCCCAATGCGCTCATGCGCGAGCGGGGCGGCGACTTGGCTCGAGCCGTGACGCGTGAGGAGTACGAGCGGGTGCTCGACCATGCCGACGACCTGGGCTTTACGACGATGTTTTGGCAAGAGGGCGGAGCGGTGGACGAGAGCTTTACCCCAGCGTTCGACACTACCGGCGTCCTCACCAGCGCAAAGTAGCTCTTTTGAGCAGTCGTTTTGGGACGGGGCTATTTTAGCTGCCCCTGCCGTTAATCGTCCAAATCGTTTTCGCTATCTGCCTGGGTAGCTAAAATAGCCCCGTCCCAAAACGACTGCTCCCGGTGGGGGTCGAGCTACCATCCGAAAAGTAGTCAAAAAAGCCCCGTCCCAAAAAGACTGGGTATTGGGCGTTGACAGTTGGCGAGCCGTAGGTAAAATATCAACTTGTCCTGGGGACGTAGCTCAGTTGGGAGAGCGCTGCCGTCGCATGGCAGAGGCCGAGGGTTCGACTCCCTTCGTCTCCACCCTTGGATTTGATAAGCCGTCGACATTGTGTCGGCGGCTTTTTTTGAAAGAAAGGGCTGCACCATGGCCGAGCTTGATTCCCAACCATTGTCCGACGAGGAGCGCGCCGAGTTGGAAGAGCTCCGCGCTGAGAAGGCCCGCCGCGAGGCCCAGGAAGAGGCCCGTCGCGAGCGTGAGGAGCTGGCCGCCCTGCGTGCCGAGCATGCGAAGGCCGAGGAGGCTGCCGCGAGCGCCGCATCCGAGCGCAAGCCCGCGCCCGCGCCCAGGCCCGCTGCTGCGAAGCTTGCGCCTGCTGCACCCAAGCCTCAGCCTAAGAAAGCCGCCCGCCCCAAGCCCGCCGAGCCCAAGCCGAGCCGTGATGAGATGACGTTTGCCCAGCGCATGGTCACTTCCAAGGAGCCCACGGCCGAGGGCGAGATTCCCGGTATGGCCCCGGCTCAAAAGATCATCATCGCGCTCGCCTTGGTCGCGTTTGTCGTCTTTATGGGCTACACGATCATGACCAGCATGGGCCTGCTCTAACCGATTTGCATCGGGCGTCATGTCCGCATGCTCTGCTCTCGTCCAACCCTCAACCTCTGCACAACGCATTCGAAAGGTCGCCCCATGGCTTTGACCGACATCTCGCATCCCACCGACATTGCAATGCTCACCGATCTGTACGAGCTCACTATGGCCCAGGGCCTGTGGGAGAGCGGCAAGGCCAATGAGCAGGGCTGTTTTACGGCGTTTTACCGTGACCATCCGTTTGGCAGCGCCTATGCCGTCATGTGCGGCACCGCCGAGCTGCCCGAGCTGGTCGAGAACCTGCGCTTTACGCCCGAGGATATCGACTACCTCGCATCGCTCCAGGCCCCGGCCGGCGGCGCGATGTTTAAGCCCGAATTCCTCGACTACCTGCGTGATTTTCGTGCGCATGTAAACATCGACGCCGTCCCCGAGGGCGAGCTCGTCTTTCCGCGCGAGCCCATGGTGCGCGTCACCGGCCCCGCGCTTGAGTGCCAGCTGCTCGAGACGGCGCTGCTCAACATCGTCGGCTTCCAGACGCTTGTCGCCACCAAGACGGCGCGCGTGGTGCTGGCGGCGGACGGCCGTCCCGTGGCCGAGTTTGGCCTTCGCCGCGCCCAGGGTCCCGATGGCGGTCTGGCCGTCGCGCGCGCGAGCTACGTTGCCGGCTGTTCCTCTACGTCCAATGTGCTCGCCGGTCGCCGCTACGGTATTCCCGTCTTTGGCACGCATGCGCACAGCTGGGTGATGAGCTTCGATTCCGAGCTCGAGGCCTTCCGCGCCTTTGCCAAGTCGAGCCCCAAGAACTGCACGCTGCTCATTGATACCTACGACGTGCGCGAGGGCTGCGAGCATGCCATTACGGTTGCCAAGGAGATGGAGGCGGTGGGCGAGCGTCTGTCGGCCATTCGCATCGATTCCGGCGACCTCGCCAAGCTGTCCAAGTATGTCCGCGGCCGTTTTGATGCCGAGGGCTTGCCCTATGTGGGGATCTCGGTTTCCAACGATCTGGATGAATACACGATTCAGTCGCTGCTCGACCAGGGTGCGCCCATCGACAGCTTTGGCGTGGGCACTAAGCTCGCGACCTGCTACGACCAACCGGCACTGGGCGGCGTGTACAAGCTTTCCGCCCGCCGTGCGAGCGAGGCGGACCCGTGGACTCCGGTGGTCAAGCTCTCCGAGCAGCCCTACAAGCGCACGATTCCGGGCGTGCAGCGCGTGCGCCGCTATTACGACGGCTTTGGCGGCCCGGTCTGCGACATGATCTATGACGAGGACCATCTGGCGGGGGAGGGCGCCGCGCGCGGCAATACCCTCGTGGCCGTGAACGATGCCGCCCTGGTGACCGACGTGTCCGAGCTTGAGTATCGCGAGCTGCTGGCGCCGATCGTGCGCGATGGCAGTGCTGTTGCCCCGCGCGAGAGCATCGAGGCCGCACGCGAGCGTTGCGCTTGGGCGCTGGACCATCTGGATCCGGTCTACAAGCGCTTCCTGTACCCACAGACCTATGTGGTGGGCATGGAGCAGGGCCTGGCGCAGGTGCGTGACGAGCTCGTGCGCAAGAATATGGCCGCGGCTTCTGCCTTCCCCTGGGCTCGCTAATTTTGTTGGGTGTAGGGTGGAATTACGTTCCCTCGGCCGTCAGCTCGCCCGAACCCTCAACAGTTGATTGGTTTGACGTATGACGACTTCTTATAAAACGATGGTGGTAAAGATCGGTTCGTCCACGGTGGTGGGCGCCGATGGCAAGGTCAACCGCGCCTTTATCGGCGGGCTTGCCGATCAGGCTGCTGCCCTGCGCAAACTCGGCTGGCGTCTGGTCGTGGTGAGTTCGGGCGCCATTGCCTGTGGCTATCCCGTGCTGGGCTTTGACCGCAAACCGGTCGGTGACCTGCCGAGCCTGCAGGCCTGCGCCTCGGCCGGTCAGTGCATCATCTCGTCGGCCTACGACGAGGAGTTCCATGCGCGCGACCTGCTTACCTCGCTCGTGCTGCTCACACGTCACGACACGGCCCGTCGCACGTCCTATCTGCACGCGCGCGACGCGCTGCTGCGTCTGGTGGAACTGGGCGTGGTGCCGGTCGTCAACGAGAACGACACCGTTACCGTCGACGAGATCAAGTTTGGCGACAACGACACGCTGGCGGCGCTTGTGGGCTGCCTGGTTTCTGCCGACCTGTGCGTGACGCTCTCGGACATCGATGGCCTCTATACCGCCAATCCGCACGAGGACCCCACGGCCGAGTTCGTTCCGGTCGTGCGTAAGATCGATGCCAAGATTATCGCCTCGGCGGGCGATTCTTCCACATCGGTTGGCACAGGCGGCATGATTACCAAGATCCGCGCGAGCCGCATCCTGATGACGGCGGGCATTCAGAGCGTGATTTGCTCGGGCGAGGAGCCCGATGCGCTCGTGCGCCTTGCCCGCGGCGAGAGCGTGGGTACGATGTTCGATCCGCCGGCGGAGCGCCTGGACATTGCGCCCCGCAAGCTGTGGATTGCACTGGGCGACAAGGCGCACGGCTCGGTGACGGTCGATGACGGCGCCGCGAAAGCGCTGGTCAGCCGCGGTTCTTCCCTGCTTGCGGTGGGTATTCGCAAGGTCGATGGCACGTTTGCCGAGGGCGATGTGCTCGACGTGTGCGACCCGAGCGGCATGGTTGTCGCCCGCGGTATCGCCGAGGCCGATTCGGACGTGCTGGAGCTTGCAGCCGGACGCCGCCAGGACCAGATTGCCGGCAACCGCTTGCTGGCAGACCTGGCCGAGAAGCCCGCGATCCACCGAGACAACTTGATCGTCTTTGCATAAAGAAAGACAGCGCTGCGGATCGTTTCCCGCAGCGCTGTCTTTCTCGTGCCGGCACTTGGGGACGTTTCTTATGTGCCGGCAGGTGGGGACACTCCTTTGCTAGAAGATCTGGCGCAGGTCTCCGCGGTTGAGGGCCTCGTCGAAGAGGTGCTTGAACACCATGCTGCCGTGCAGGCCGTCGTGCTCGAACTCGTTCGTCACCCAGGCATGTGAGTTGCCCACGCGGCTGAGCGTGTCGAGCTGCAGGCCCGAATCCACGTACATGTCGTCGAAATACACCGCGGCTTGGAGCGGCACCTCGTTGCAGGCCAGGCGCTGCGGGTCGTAGATCTTGTCCCAGCTGGTGTCTTCCATCAGCAGGTCCATGGCGGGCTTGAAGGGCTTGAGCTCGGGCATCTGCTCAAACATCCACGGGAACATGGCCTCGCCGGTAAACATGAGCGGGCGCGCGAGGGTGTCGAACTCGGCACGATGGGCCTTTTCCTCGGCGGCTGCCCAGCCAATAGGCATCGTGTCGCCATCGGCGTAGATGAACTCCTGTAGCGTCCAGTACAGCGGATTCGTGCGCGTGTTGGTGCGCTCGAAGGCGCGCATCAAAAAGCTGTCTGATACCGAGGAGCCGCAGCTCAGCGTACCGTCGCCATTAACAAACGCGTGGTCGATAATCCAGTGCATGCGCTCAAAGCTCGGCTTCATGCCAAAGTCGCTGCCCATGAGCTGCAGGCGCTCGACCGTCATCGGCGAGCCGTCGGGCAGCGCGGGCTTTTGCTCCTCGAGGGCATCTGCCAGGGCCGCCACGCGCTCGACGTCGGCGGGGTAGCGGTCGTAATACTGCTGAGTCTTGGCCGCCATACGCGGGAAGGTGTGCGCGTAGACCTCGCTGGCACTCGCCGGCACGTGCGGAATGCCACCGCAGGTAAAGCTCGCCGTCACACCCTCGGGGAAGAGCGACAGATAGCTCAACGTCAAAAAGCCGCCGTAGCTCTGGCCGAGTGTGACCCAGGGCTTGCCGCCAAAGCCCACCAGGCGCAGGTACTCAAAGTCGCGCACGATGGAGCTGGCGAGGTGGCGCTTGAGGAAGTCCGCCTGCGAGCGGGCCGCATCGGAGCCTGCCGCCTCGGCGCGCTCGCCCAGTGCGGCAATCGTGCGCCCGTCTACACGGCTGCTGCGCCCCGTCCCGCGCTGGTCGGGCAGGACGACGCGGAAGTGCTTGACGGCCTCCTCGATCCAGCCGTCGCTTGTGGGCGACAGCGGACGCGGGCTCTCGCCGCCGGGGCCGCCCTGCAAAAAGAGGAGGAGTGGCAGGTCGTCGTTGATACGGTCGGGAGCGCAAACCACGCGGTAGAAAAGCTTGATGCTCTCGGGTGCGCCGGCGATGGGCGCCGGCATGGCGCCGCGGCGCATGGTGCTGCCGAAGGCCAAAAGCATTGGCTCCAGGCCGCGCCAATCCAAGGGGACGTCGATGCTGTGGTCCTCGACATAGAGGCCGGGGACGTGGTACGAAGTGATGAGGGCCATGCGGTACTTCCGTTCGTTGCGGTGTTTCGGGTTGACCAATTCTACCGCCATGCGCGAGGGCATGCACAAATCGGCTACCATGGTTGGCAAACTACTAAGAGAAAGGGCCGTCCATGTCGGTCGATATAGCCACGTATGTCTACGATCTTGCCGTTGCCGCCAAGGCAGCGTCAGCCTCGCTTGCCACGGCGAGCGACGAGCAGCGCCAGGAGGCCGTGCGCGCCATGGCCGCGGCGCTGCGCGATGGCGTCGATTCCATCGTCGCCGCCAACGAGCTCGATATGTCCGCTGCGCGCGATGCGGGCACCTCGGCGGGGCTCCTCGACCGTCTGCTGCTGACGCCCGAGCGCGTCGAGGGCATGGCCGCCGGCTTGGAGAAGCTCGCTGAGCTGCCCGATCCTGTCGGCCGCGTGCTCGACCACCGCGTACTTGCAAGTGGTGTGGACCTCACCCGCGTGAGCGTGCCGCTGGGCCTGGTCGCCATGGTCTATGAGGCGCGTCCCAACGTGACGGCCGATGCCGCGGGCATCTGCATCCGCACCGGCAACGCCTGTATTCTGCGCGGCGGTTCGCTGGCCTATCACTCGTGCGCCATGATTGCCGAACTGCTGGCCGATGCGCTCGAGGCCAAGGGTTTCCCGCGCGAGGCTATCTCGATGATCGAGTCCACCGATCGCGAGGCCACCGGCGAGCTCATGAAGCTTCGCGGCATCGTCGACGTGCTTATTCCGCGTGGCGGTGCGGGCCTGATCCAGCGCTGCGTGCGCGAGTCGCTTGTGCCGGTTATCGAGACGGGCACGGGAAACTGCCACATCTACGTGCATGAGTCGGCCGACTTTGATAAAGCGCTCAACATTATCGTCAATGCTAAGACCCAGCGCGTGGGTGTGTGCAACGCCGCCGAGTCGCTGCTTGTGGACCGCGTCGTGGCAGATTCGTTTTTGCCGGCGGTCGTGGCCGTGCTGCACGACCACGGCGTGCTGATTCACGGCGACGGGGCCGCGTGTGCCGCATGCGCCGCCGCCGGTCTTGCCGAGGGCGATGACTTTGTTGCCGCAACCGAGGAGGACTGGGGCCGCGAGTACCTGGCGCTCGAGATGAGCGTGAAGGTCGTGGCGAACGAGGACGAGGCCATCGCGCACATCAACCGCTATGGCACTATGCATTCCGAGGCCATCATCGCCGAGGACGCGGACGCTTGCGAGCGCTTTTTGGATGAGATCGATGCCTCGGCCGTGTATGCCAACGCCAGCACGCGCTTTACCGACGGCGGCGAGTTTGGCCTGGGCGCCGAGATCGGCATTTCGACCCAAAAGCTCCACGCCCGCGGCCCCTTTGCCGCCGAGGCCCTCACCACCTACAAATACAAGCTCCGCGGCACCGGCCAGGTCCGCCCCTAAACCTACCAAAAAGGGACAGGTTTATTTTGGCAGGTTTTATCTGCGGTTTTGCCGGGCGACGCGTTCGCCCGGCTTTTTTCTCCGTATGCCTTTTCTGCCTTTCGGCTTGAGTCGCGGCGATATACGATAGTGACACCGTGTCCTAGCACCGACTCACCTGGAGGTATTGCCATGTCCCAGACGCTTTCCGCCGGAATCACCCGCGACCGTGCGTTCGAATTGCTCAACGAGCACAACAAAGATCCGTTCCACATCACCCACGGCGAGACGGTCGAGGGCACCATGCGCTACTTTGCGCGCGAGTTCGACCCCGAGAACGAGGAGTTTTGGGGCATCGTCGGACTGCTGCACGACCTGGATTGGGAGGAGCATGAGGACGACCCCGTGAACCACACCATCTATGCGGCCGAGATCCTCGAGGGCGAGGGCGCATCGCCCGAGCTCATCCGCGCCATCCAGACGCATACCTCGGACTTCAATACCTCGCTGCCCAAGCCCGAGCTGCAGATGGAAAAGATCCTGTTTGCCTGCGACGAACTTACCGGCCTGATCGGTGCTGCCGTCATCATGCGTCCGAGCAAGAGCGTCATGGACTTTACGACCAAGTCGCTCAAGAAGAAGTTCAAGGACAAGCGCTTTGCCGCCGGCTGCTCGCGCGACGTGATTACGCAGGGCGCCGAGATGCTGGGCTGGGAGCTCCCCGAGCTTTTCGACCGCACCATCGCGGCCATGCAGTCCTTCGCGCCCGACCGCGACACCTTCCAGGCCTAACCTGCCAAAATAAACCTGTCCCTTTTTGGCAGGTTAGTTGAGGGCGGCTTGGGCTAGGCGGGCTTCGGCGTCTTCCTCGGTGACGCCCAAGGCCACGGCAATCTCCTCGATGGAGCGGCGCTTGGCTTCCTTGAGTACGCGCATGTAGTAGGAGCTGGGTTTTTTATCTGCTTCCTCGGCCTGGCGAATACGGTGCATCATTGTTTTTGCCACGCGGACCGTCTCGGGCGCACCCAGCTTGAGCTGCTGCTTAAAGTGCGTCTCCTCGAGCGAGCTGTTGCGCTCGGTAAAGGTGTCGCACTCCAGCTCGTCGTAATGGCTCAGTAGGTGCTCGGCATCTTGCTGGGAGATGGCGGCATGCAGGCGGTCGGCCTGCGCCACGGGGTACATGAGGATCGTCTGCGCATGTCCCTGCTTGGTCTCGAGCAACAGCATGGGCTGCGGTGTGTCGTCCCTAAAACCGACGACGGTGCAGACTCCCTGACCCGGATGAATGACGTGTTGACCGATTGAGAACATGCTACCTCCAACTTATACGAATTTACGTATGTCTAGAATACCACGCTGACGTGCGCAAACCCTTACTTTATGCAGGAAAAGCACACAAATCCGATAGGTAAGAGTATTCGATATTCTGAGCTGCCCATGCAGATGTTTATGCATTTTCGGCGGGTGCACAATCAGCAGGCAGACCGCCATCTTTGAATGGCCTTGCGACAACTGTAGTCAATTTTGTGCATATGCAATATCGATTGACTTTACCCTGCGACAGTAGTTACCGCTTGTGATAGAGTGCTGCAAACTCTGGCTTTTGCCCTACGAGTGACCAAGAGCTCGGGGGCTTTAACACAAGGAGGATCTATGCCCGAGAAGATTGAAGAGCTGGTACGCGCTGCGCTTGCTGCGGCCCAGGAGGCCGGCGACCTTTCCGCATTTGAACTTGACGATTGCGCTATCGAGCGACCGGCTGACACTTCTCATGGCGAGTGGACCTCCACCATGGCCCTGAAGTCCGCCAAGCTGGCTCACTGCGCCCCGCGCAAGATCGCCGAGGCCGTCGTTGCCCATATGCCCGAGGATCCCGCGATCGAGAAGGTCGAGATCGCCGGCCCTGGCTTCATCAACTTCTACCTCTCCGTCGCCGTCAAGAACGCTATCTTCGGCGAGGCTCGCGAGAAGGGCATGGACTTCGCTAAGTCCAACGTCGGCGGCGGCCTGAAGACCCAGATCGAGTTTGTCTCCGCCAACCCCGTCGGCCCCATGCATATTGGCCATGGCCGTTGGGCCGCTCTGGGCGACTCCCTCTGCCGTGTTATGGACCATGCCGGTTACGATATCCAGCGTGAGTTCTATATCAACGACCACGGCTCTCAGATGAACACCTTCGGCAACTCCATCAGCACGCGCTATATGCAGCTTGCCGACATCATCGCCAAGCAGGGCGTGGATATCGACGAGGCTCACAAGCTGCTGATTGCCGACCGCGATGCCTTTGTTGCCGACGAGAACGACGAGCATCCCGAGACCCATCCGTATCAGGACAACTTTGCCGAGACTCTGGGCAAGGACTCCTACGGCGGCGACTACATCATCGACGAGGCCGCCGAGTTCTGGCGCACCGACGGTGACAAGTGGGTCGACGCCGATCCGAAGGAGCGTATGGAGAGCTTCCGCGAGCGCGGCTACGTAAAGATGGTCGACAACATGCGTAACCTCTGCCACGCCGTCAACTGCGACTTCGATCGTTGGTTCTCCGAGCGCTCGCTGTACGTGAAGGACACCGAGGGCGAGACCGCCGGCACCTCCGCTGTCGACCGCGCTTTCGAGAAGCTCGACAAGATGGGCTACCTCTACACCAAGGACGGCGCTCTGTGGTTCCGCTCCACCGACCTGGGCGACGACAAGGACCGCGTCCTGATCAAGTCCGACGGCGAGTACACCTACTTCGCCTCCGACGTTGCCTATCACTGGGACAAGTTCCAGCGCGTTGACCACGTCATCGACATCTGGGGCGCCGACCACCATGGCTACATCGACCGCGTCCGCTGTGTCTGCGACGCTCTTGGCTATCCCGGCAAGTTCGAGGTTCTGCTGGGCCAGCTCGTCAACCTGCTGCGCAACGGCAAGCCCGTCCGTATGTCCAAGCGCAAGGGCACCATGGTGACCCTGCAGGAGCTTGTTGACGAGGTCGGCTCCGACGCCGCCCGTTACACGCTCATCTCCAAGAGCTCCAACCAGATGGTCGACTTCGATATCGAGGCCGTTAAGAAGCGTGATAACTCCAACCCGGTCTACTACGTGCAGTACGCTCACGCTCGTGTGTGCTCCATTCTGCGCCGTGCCGCTGACGTTACGCCCGAGCAGGCTGACGAGATGGGCATGAAGGCCGTCGCCGCCAAGGCCATCGGCGAGAACGTCGATTACTCGCTGCTGACCGACCCGACCGAGCTTGCCCTTTCGCGTAAGCTCAACGAGCTCACCGACCTCATTGCCAGCTGTGCTCGCGACCGCGCCCCGTTCCGCCTGACGCACTTTGCCGAGGAGCTCGCCGGCGACTTCCACAGCTTCTACGCTGCCTGCCAGGTGCTTCCGAGCGAGGGCCGTCCCGTCGACCCCGAGCTTTCGCGCGCCCGTCTGGCCGCTTGCGACGCCGTCCGCGTGACGCTCGCCCTGGTGCTCACTCTGGTTGGCGTTTCTGCACCCGAGCAGATGTAATCTACGGGTCGTTTGACCGTGTAGGTTTGGCTTTGCTGAGCCCTATAAGCCCGATCTCCATACGGAGGTCGGGCTTTTTGCGTTTGGCGGGGCTTTTTGGCGTGTTGGAAAATGCTACAAAAACGCAACTATACCGGTTTACGGGGCTGAATCGCTGCCTGGCGACCATAGCAACAGCAGCGAAAATAAAATCGCAGGTAGACGGCTTGCCGAATATTAAAAATGCAGGGTATGGTTGGCTTACGCCGTTCTTGCACCGTAATCCGCGATCGTTTTGAAAACGACCCCTTGGGGACGGAGGAAAACGGATCATTTTTGTCCGGTGGGAGAGCGGTGCGAAACCGTCCGCCACGAATCGGGCTTATCTACTACGTTTAGTCGCATACCCCGAACCATGCCGAAAAGTACGATATTAAAACCGCAGGTAGCGGGCTTGCGATTTTAGGAAGATCGAGGGGATGGTCAGGGGTCGCGGGTCAAACGTAGTAGATAGGCGCGTTTCGTGGCGCGGCTATTCCGGATGCCACGGCTTCACTCCTCTGGTGCGACAGAGGAAGCG
Source organism: Collinsella sp. SGI.180 (assembly GCF_050313455.1). NCBI lineage: Bacteria > Bacillati > Actinomycetota > Coriobacteriia > Coriobacteriales > Coriobacteriaceae > Collinsella > Collinsella sp. SGI.180. The sequence continues at coordinate 22,383 of NZ_JBNPLL010000001.1, read as the reverse complement.
CTTTTGAGGGAGAGTGTCCCTTTTGACCAGTTGTATAAGAACGTCCAATGACTAAGTTGCAGGTGACAGTGGTTGTGTTACACTAACGCTGCGTATTTGACGTAATCATCTCGATACAGATCAATGATGCCCGTTGTGTTTTGAACGGAGCTAGACTGTTTAGCCGCCCTGAAGGTTTATGCAGGGAGCATGTGATCACAGGGCTTTAAAAGAAAGTTGAGCAAACACTGTGTCTGATCAACAGCAAGAAAATGAAATAAGCACGGCACAAACCACTCCCACTGCACCGGTTGCGTTGGACCAAATCGCGAAACCCGCACCGTCGCAGGCGTCGGTCCCCGAGACACACCAGAACGCTGCCTCGGCTTTGAGTGAGAAGCCTGTTCCCGTCGCACCTGTTACCGGGGAGGAGGCTGCGCCCGTGAAGCCCAAGCGCACGCGTCGTGTGGCCAAGCCCGCTGCGGATGGCGATGAGGCTGCAAAGCCCAAACGCCGCGCCACGCGCACGACGCGTGCCAAGCGTCCGGTTTCCGCCGAGGTTTCGGCGCCGCTTTCAGATGAGGTTGCGCAGGCCCGCGCGCTTGCGCAGATCAGCGAAGCCCAGGTTGTTCGTGCTCGCCGTCGTGCCGCCGAGCGCGATGCCGCGGCTCTGACCGAACTCGCGGCTCCGTCCGCCCCCGAGGCGCCTTCGGCTCCGGCTCCCGAGCAGGTAGCAGAAAAGCCGGCTCCGCGCACGCGCCGTCGCACGGCGGCCAAGGTCCAGCAGGCTGCCGAGCAGGCTTCGTCCGATGCCGCCGAGACCCCGGTTCGCTCTGCGGCGGAGGAGGACGCTTCCTCTGCTGAGTCTGTCGTGCCTGCCGAGGTCGGCGGTGCATTTGTCGTCGATCCTGCTTTGCGCCCGCATCGCCGCGGCCGCAAGCCCAAGGCATTTGTCGAGGCGGAGAAGGCGGCCGCTGCCGCGGCTTCTGTCCAAGATGCCCCGGCGTTCGTCGAGCCTACAGCGGCTGTCGTGGTTTCGGCCGAGGGCGCTGATGTTCCTGAGGTCGCTGTTTCTGCCGCTGCCGAGCCTGCCGACGTTCGTCCCGGGCGCAGCCGTCACACCGCAGCCAAACGCCCAGCTAAGGCAGAGGCGAAGTCCGGCGCCGAATCTGCGGTAGCTGAGTCTACCGAGGCGAGTGTCGACACGACTCCCGAGACGGAGGGCGCCGATCGGTCGGCAGGCGAGAAGCCCAAGCGCACGCGCAAGAAATCTTCCAAGACCAAGTCTGCCGAACAGCAGGGGGATGCTGAGCAACAGCCCGAGTCCGACGCTAAGTCGGACGGCGAGACCCCGGCGACCGCCGATGCGCCCACGACGCCTGCCGTCGAGAGCGCTGAGGCCGAAGAGGGTTCCCGCCCCAACCGCCGTCAGCACAAGCGCAACGATGAGCGCAGCGAGCGCAAGGATGATCGTAACAACGACCGCCGCAGCCGTCAGCGCGATCGCAAACAGCGCAACAAGGAGCGCAACGCAGCCCCGACCGAGCCAACGCTTTCGCGCGAGGAGCTCGCGGCCATGAAGGTCGCCGAGCTGCGCGAGAAGGCCAAGGAGTTCGAGATTGAGACGACCGGCAAGAAGAAGGCCGAGCTCGTCGAAGAGATCTACACCACAGCCGCGAAGGCCGAGGGCTTCCGCGATATTAAGGGCATCCTGCAGATTCGCCCGGACAGCTCCGGCATCATCCATGCCCACGGCTACATGAAGTCCAATGACGACGCCTTCGTGCCCGCCTACCTCATCCGCTCCGCGCGTCTGCGCACGGGCGACGTGATCGAGGGTTCGCTTCGTCCCTCGCGCGGCGGCGACAAGCGTGCCGGTCTCGCCAAAATTACGACCGTCAACGGTCTTGATCCTGAGCAGGTCCGTAACCGCCCCAAGTTCGGCGATCTCACGCCGGTCTACCCCAATGAGCCGCTGCGCATGGAGCATGGCAAGGATTCCATTACCGGTCGCGCCATCGATATCGTGTCGCCGATCGGCAAGGGCCAGCGTGGCCTGATCGTGTCACCGCCCAAGGCCGGTAAGACCACGATTCTCAAGAAGATCTGCCAGTCTATCTCGATCAACAACCCCGAGGTGCACCTCATCTGCCTGCTCGTCGACGAGCGCCCCGAAGAGGTCACCGATATGCAGCGCTCCATTGAGGGCGAGGTCGTGGCCTCCACCTTCGATATGCCCGCCGACAACCATACCCGCGTGGCCGAGCTCGTCATCGAGCGCGCCAAGCGCATCGTGGAACTGGGCGGCGACGTCGTGGTGGTTCTCGACTCCATCACGCGTCTTGCCCGTGCGTACAACCTGGCGGCGCCCGCCTCGGGCCGCATCCTTTCGGGCGGCGTCGATTCGGCGGCCCTGTATCCGCCCAAGCGCTTCCTGGGTGCTGCCCGCAATATCGAAAACGGCGGCTCACTCACCATCCTTGCTTCCGCCCTTATCGATACCGGCTCCAAGATGGACGAGGTCATCTTTGAGGAGTTTAAGGGCACCGGCAACATGGAGCTCAAGCTCGACCGTGACCTGGCCGACCGCCGCATCTTCCCGGCCATCGACCCCGTTGCCTCGGGCACGCGCAACGAGGACCTGTTGGTCGACGAGCAAATGCGCCCGTTTGTCTTTGGCCTGCGTCGCATCCTCGCCGGCATGAACAACACCGAGCGCGCGGCAGCGTCGTTTATCAAGGGCCTCAAGGGCACCAATACCAACCAGGAGTTCCTGGTGCGTTCGGCAAAAAAGCACAGCGATTACGAGCAGATGTTCTAGTCCGTCCGCTGCACGCGACAGCAACCATAGACATGCCAGAAGGGCCGGGGTTTAGATCCTGGCCCTTTTCGTATAGCCGCTCGCCAACGATTATTGACCTTACGACCGGCAAGCAGCGATTTTCCCGTTTCAATTCCGCTTCGTTGCTTGCAATCCCCAAGGGGGTTTCGCATAATAGCAGTTAAGCTTCGCGACGGAAAACGCAGATGAAACGAACCATATACCGTTGCTTTGGGGCATAGCCCCGCTTCATCTTCTCTCGCGCAGCCAACTGAATGATGCGATTTGGGTGCTGGAAGATGGGGAGAGCTCATGGCTTCTTCTGATGCAACACAACGAGCAGTCCTTGCCGGACTTTCCTGCGGGATCGGCCTTGCCGCACCCGTGGTCGTGTATGCCGCTACACTGCCGTTTTCGTCAATCAACGAGACGGTTGTCGCGGGTGCTGTTCCCTTTGCCGTGGGCGCAGTGGCCGGCGTGGGTATCTATGCCGCCTCGCTGGGTATCTCTGAGTATCGTGCGGAGCATAGCGAGCGCCTGTTCCATGCGGACGCCATTGGTGGTGCCGCCAATGTCAACCAGTTCCATAGCGAGTTCAAGACCGCCTCGATTCCCGTTCAGCAGGAGGAGGCCGCTCCCCGGGCTGCTTCTCCTGTCACTTTGGACGAGCAGGGTCAATCCTCTTCGCTTCTCTCCGGTCTGACCGGCGCGTTTCAGCGCCGTCATGCCGATGATGGCGTTCCGACCATCGCCCGTGCCGCCAACGCCATGGACGAGGCCGATGCCTGGGCTATGATCGATAGCATGCTCGACGACGATTCGCCGGTTAGCTGTGATCCCGCTCGCTCGCGCGATGTCTATCAGGTCGCAATTGACGAGCTCACAAACGGTGAAAAGACCGGCTCCTATAACCGCGACGACATCGCTGCTGCCGCACGTGCCGTCTCGGGCTCTCATGCCGCCCCTGCGGGCAGCACTGCAGCTTTCGTGGCGCTTGTGGCCAACGCTGCCAACAATGCCGCCTATAACGGTGCTTCTTCGGCTGCGTACACCTCTTCCGCGGCGGCCGCTTCGACCGGCCAGCAGGGCGCAGCTCAGCCGGCTCCTGTCGCCGACCCCTTTGCCGATGAGCCGCTGGTTGTCGACGAGGAGACCATCGCCGCTCGTCGTGCTGCCGAAAGCTCGCTTTGGGGCGCTTCGGCCCAAATGCAGGCCGCGGAGGCGGTGCCGTACAACGCCAAGCTCGCCAGCATGCCCATCATTTCCGATGCCAAGGGTGTGGATCTCGCCGATTTGGACGAGCCCGCCGCCATTACTGCCTCTATCGATGCCCAGAATCGCGTGGATACCGACAGTCTCCCCGATGCCTCCCTCGAGGAAGATATCCCCATGGCCGATTATTCGGGCCACGAGGACATGTGGGCCGCCGCCATGGCGATCATGGCCGAGGTTGCCGAGCCCGCCCCCGCGCCGATGCCCACGCCTGCAGCCTCACCTGTCTCGGTTGCTCCCGTCTATGTCGGCCGCCACAGCTCCGTGTTTCCCGAGGATACCGCGCGTATCTCGCGCGAGAGTATCGAGCGCGCCGAGGCTATCGCCGCCGGCGTTATGGAAAACCGTCGCCATGAGCGCGTCAATCAGATCCTTGAGGAAGAGATCGAGCGCCTGCAGTCCTCTACCGCCAAGCGTACGGGCCGTGCCTATTTGAGTGTTATCGAGGGCGGTACCGCCAGTTTTACGCCGCTTCGTGCCGAGGCCTAGTTCTGCATGATTAAGATCGATCGTAAGTGGGCGGTTGCGGCCTGCGTCATGGTGTTGCTGATCTGGGGCAATTCACTGGTTCCCGGCACGGGGTCCGGCTCACTGAGCTTGGCGATCATGGAGGACGTCCGCGGGTTTTTGCATAGCTTGAGCCTGCCGTATGAATGGGTAACCAACTTTGTCGTCCGCAAGTGCGCACACTTTACCGAGTATATGGTGCTCGGTGTTTTGGTGACACATGCCTTTGATATCGAGGGCCGACGCACTTTTGACAGACTGCTTCCCACGGTGGTTTTTCTGCTGCTGATCCCCTCAATCGACGAGACGATTCAGTTATTTGTGCCGGGGCGCGCCGGCATGATCACCGACGTGATGATTGACTGCTGCGGAGCGGCTGCCGGCGTCGTGCTCCGATATCTCCTCCGATCGCTTGTATGCACCAGAAAGGCCGCCTAGGACGTTTTGCTTGGTCCTAGGCGGCCTTGTGCGTTTGGGGGCCCTGCAGGGCGCGATAGCGTTGTCTGCGCGTTATGCGAGCCCGGTAATACCGTGTGTCGTTGGTGCACCCTTTACTGGAGCGCCTGTGCGCCAAGGGCCAGACAGCCCATGATGCCCTGCTTACCATCGAGGCTGTTGTTGACAATGTAGGTATCGATGTCATTGACCTCGGGCGTGACGATATAGCCGTTGAGCATCTCGGCGCACTTTTTGCGGGCGAGCGGCACGATGGGGGTGTGGTCGGCCACGCCGCCGCCGATGATGATCTTTTGCGGCGCATAGCACAGCGTGTAGGTCATGAGCGCCTGTGCCAGGTAGCCTGCGAGCAGGTCCATGGCCTCCGGGTCATCGGCCATGTCTCCGGCGCTTTTGCCATCCCAGCGCTTTTTAATGCCGGGGCCAGCGATGAGGCCCTCGAGGCAGTTGTCGTGGAAAGGACAGCCGCTGTGCTCGCCGATGGTGTCGCGCGGATCGCGTGTGACCAAGATGTGCCCGGCCTCGGGATGCATCATGCCATGAACGAGCTGGCCGCCCGAGAGCACGCCGGCGCCCACACCGGTGCCGATGGTCAGATACACCACGTCGGTGAGGCCCTGGGCGCAACCAAAGCTGACCTCGCCCAGGCAGGCGACGTTGACGTCGGTGTCGTAGCCACAGGGAATATTGAGCTCGTTTTGGATGGTGCCCAGCAGGTCAAAGTAGCGCCATGCCGTCTTGGGCGTCTCCAAGATCTTGCCGTATTGGGGCGAGGCAGGGTTGACTGCGGTGGGGCCAAAGGCGCCGATGCCCAGCGCGGCGATGCCCTTGTTTGCAAACCATGCGTTGACGGCCTCAACGGTCTCCTGCGGGGTCGTGGTTGCGATCTGCTCACGCTCCAGAACCGTACCGTCTGCATAGCCCGTGGCACAGACCATCTTGGTGCCGCCGGCCTCGAGCGCTCCGATAAGCTGCTGCTCTGCCATAGTATTCCTCCCCCTGGGACGAGTTGCTCCATGACTAAAGTATGGCGCTTTAAACTAATTAAGAAAGCGCTATAAAAAGAAGCCCCACAGCGCGCGTGCGGTGCGGGGCTTCTTTGGGTGCTTTTGTTGCCGGGCCGTCCTTACCCGCGCGGCTTGATTTTATCGCGTAGCGACTTGAGGTTCTCCAGCGCCGCGTTAATCGTCTCGTCTCGCTTGGCAAAGTGGAGGCGAATCAGATGGTTGACGGGCTCCCGGAAGAAGCTCGAGCCGGGCACAGCGCCCACACCCACCTTAGACGCGAGGTCCTCGCAAAAGTCGAGGTCGCTGTCATAGCCAAACTCAGAGATGTCCATCATGACGTAGTAGGCGCCCTGCGGCACGTTATGCTCAAGACCGATGCTGTCGAGCCCCTGGCAGAACAGATCGCGCTTGGCTGTGTAGAGATCGAGGACCTCCTGGTAATAGCTGTCGTCGAAGTTGAGGGCGGTGACGACGGCTTCCTGCAGGGGAGCGGCGGCACCTACAGTGAGGAAGTCGTGGACCTTCTTGATGCGCTCGGTAATCTGGGCCGGGGCGATGGTGTAGCCCAGACGCCAGCCGGTGATGGAGTACGTCTTGGATAGCGAACTGCAGCTGATGGTGCGCTCGAACATGCCGGGCAGCGTGGCCATATAGACGTGCTCGTGGGGCGCGTAGACGATGTGCTCGTACACCTCGTCGGTGATGCAGTAGGCGTCGTACTTTTTGCAGAGATCCGCGATAAAGGTGAGCTCATCGCGCGTAAAGACCTTACCGCAGGGATTGGAAGGGTTGCACAGGACGATGGCCTTGGGGTCGTTGTCGCGGAAGGCAGCCTCGAGTGTCTCGCGGTCAAAGTCGAATGTGGGCGGGTTGAGTGGCACGTAGATGGGCTCGGCACCCGAAAGGATTGTGTCGGCGCCGTAGTTCTCGTAGAACGGCGAGAAGATGACGACCTTGTCGCCGGGGTTGGTGACCGTCATCATGGCAGCCATCATGGCCTCGGTGGAGCCGCAAGTGACCACGATGTTCTGGTTGGGGTCGATCGGTATGCCCATAAAGTGCTCCTGTTTGGCGGCAAGCGCCTCGCGCATGGCCTGGGAGCCCCAGGTGATGGAGTACTGGTGGTAGAGCGGTTTGGGATCGGTGGCGATGGTGTTCAGGCTCTTGAGCAGCTGCGCTGGGGGATCAAAGTCGGGGAAGCCCTGCGAGAGGTTGACGGCGCCGTACATATCGGAGATGCGCGTCATGCGGCGGATGACCGAATCGGTAAACGTTGCCGTGCGATTGGAGAGTTCTTTCATGCTTGTCCTTTCGAACATCGGGGTGGGGCAAGTTTACTCCTGTGGAACCGGTGGGATTTGCTCGAAATGGATCCGAAAAACTCTTTTCAAAATTCTTGAAAATTGGGGCTTGCGTCGCGTGGCGTTCCTTGCAATAATAGTCGAGCGCGAAGCGCACAGGACACGGTGGGTGTAGCTCAGTTGGCTAGAGCGACGGGTTGTGGTCCCGTAGGTCGAGGGTTCGAGTCCCTTTACCCACCCCAGTTCTTGCTTCGTGTTGATATCGGGTCGTTAGCTCAGTTGGTAGAGCAGGGGACTCTTAATCCCAAGGTCCAGGGTTCGACCCCCTGACGGCCCACCACACGATATCTCCACTAAAGTCCGCTACTACGGACTTTAGCTTTGGGTCGTTAGCTCAGTTGGTAGAGCAGGGGACTCTTAATCCCAAGGTCCAGGGTTCGACCCCCTGACGGCCCACCAAAGCATGTTAAAGCGACTGGCTTCGGCTAGTCGCTTTTTTGTTGACCTCGCATGGGGTCGAACCCGAAAGGGCGCGGAGCTGAGGAAACGCGTAAGCGTTTGCCAGCGCAGCGCGCAAGGCGCGAAGCGCCGCAGCGGCCGCCTGCGCAGCAGGCTGACCCCCTGACGGCCCACCAAAGCATGTTAAAGCGACTGGCTTCGGCTAGTCGCTTTTTTTGTTAACCATACATAGGTCGAACCCGAAAGGGCACAGACGCTTTACAAGTCGAGCCTGCCCTGGGGGTCGGTGAATCCGTCTGTGCCCTCCTTGAGTTTTTTCTCGTCTGCTTTCACGCGACGTTCGAGCTTCTTTGTATCCTCGGCAGGCGGTAGATTCTCGGGGACAATTCCACGGTCGATGAGGCTGCCACGTACGCTTGTGTTGTTCTCGACGTGCTCTTGCTTGATCTGGTCCAGACCGTACAGGTCGTGTTCCTCGGTGTTGAAGGCCGTCATCGAGTTCGTAAGGTCCTTTGCTTTGATGAGGACATCGGCTAATCTGTCCGCCAATGCCGCGCTCTTGGGTACGCCGAGCTGCTGCTTCATTTCCGCCGTGCTTCTGCCGCCGAATAACGCTTCATCGCCCTTCGACTTGATGATCGCGAATCCTTTGGAGTCCACGCCGCGTTTGAACGCAATACCCGAGAGCTGTTTCTCTGAATCGGATAGCGAGTGGCGCGCCTGCAAGCGCTGAATCTCTGCGAAGCGCTGTTCTATGAGCTCTTGGCGGCGCGTCTGCACGGCAAAGTATGCCTGGGCGAGCGCGATCTCTGGCTTGTTTGAATCTCCGTTCTGTGCGATTAAATAGCATGCATAGCGAGCAAGTTTGTAGTCTTTAACCGCGCGAGCGGCGACACCGGCTGTTACCATTTTCGTGGTATCACGAAAATGGGAATCAACTGGAGTTTTGTTTGTTTCGCACGAGACTTTTGCCCTCTTAACAACTTCGGCGAAGTTCTCCCATCGAGTGTACCCCATGGGTTCCATTAAATCGCGTGCGAGCCAATACTCAACGCCGTCTTCCACATTGGCGTAGCTATCAAGTTTGACACGCCACTTCTCGATATCACGACTGTCCATATCTCCTCCCCGCTGGTCTATTGTCTGTGCGGGCTTTGCCTGCTCTGTATTCAGAATAAGGATACGCTGCCGTGCGGACACGAATGGACCCCGTGCCACCTCGAGCTCACGGGGCCCATAGATATCGATTAGTTGTGTTCTTCTTTAGATGAGTGTCCAGTTTAGTCCGCTCGATAGTGCGATCCGAGGCTTTCGGTCCGTTTGCGCATGGCTTTGGCCATTTCCTGTGCTAGTTGAATCTGCGATTGCAGGCGGGCGAGGGCAGCGATCTCGCTGTCCTGGGCTTTCTGTGTGCTCAAGGTCGTTGCCTCCGTCTTCAAGCCCTCAAGCTCGTGTAGTGCCTTGGATAGGCCCCCTTCGGTGCGGTTGATCATGCAGTAGGTGCTCATCGTGTGCTTGAGGCTACGGGTTAGGCGATTGGCGTCTGTTGTGGCAATGCCATGCTGGGGGAGGGCGACATCCGCCTTTGGGGCCACCTCAGGTGCATTCTGTGCTGCTTGGGCTGCCGAGGCGCCCGCGATGCGCCCAAACACGATGCCGTTGGCGCTTGACAGGCCACCAATGCGATCGGCCCCGTGCATGCCGCCTGTCGCCTCGCCGCAGGCATAGAGGCCCTCAACGCCCGTGTATGCGGTCTTGTCGATTTTGATGCCGCCATTGGCGGCGTGGGCATACATCGCCACACGCATCTCGTCGGTCGGCGCGATGCCGTGCTCGTCTTGTAGCCAGGTGGCAAAGGTCTGCACAAACTCGGGGACGTCCTCGCGGGGGAAGTCGTAGTGGAGCGCCAGACCTTCAGCACCCGCTTGATCGATGGCAAGATCGATGGCGCGGGAGGCCAAGCGCGAAGTGAAGGGACCATATCCGGAGCGTTGCTCAAGTAGATCGTCCAGCTTGTCGTCGGCGATATCGACCGGCTGGTCTACATGTACGTAGCGCCAGGTCTTCTCGTTAAAGACAAGGTTGCGCTTGGGCTCGATGAAGCCCGGCATCATCTGCATGAACTCTATATTAGTGAGCGTTGCGCCGTGTGCCAGCGCGATGGCCTGCGAGGAGCTGAGCACGGCGGCGGAAGTGAGGCTTCGCTCGAACAGGCCACCCGTGCCGCCCGCAGCGATGATGGTGGCCTTAGCTGCCATAGGCGCGAGATGCTCGTTTGTGCGGTCGTAGAGTACGGCGCCGATAATCTTTCCGGTTGTGTCCTCAACAAGGTCGATAAGCTCGTGGCGGGGGAACAGGCGAATGCCGAGAGACTTGATCTGGGCCGTACACGCGTCCTCAAGGGGCTTGCGGGTAAGGCCGCGCCAATTGCGTGTCTTATGGTCAAAGCAGGGGATAAATTGCTTTTGCTGGGCGCTCTCGGCGCTTTGCGGACGCTGGAGCTCAACACCTAGATCCTGCTCGAGCCATTGGATGGCCTGGGGAATGCCGTGGACGAACGTCTGGACGAGCGTAGGGTCGGCGACACCGCCGCCGACGGCTTGGATGGTGTCGATGAGGTCCTGTTCGTCGTCTTCGTCGATGGGGCCAATAAGGCCAAGGCCCCAGGTGCCCGGGAAGAAGCTCGATCCACTCATAGTTTTGCCGGCGCTTGCGACGGCAACGGTCGCTCCTGCGCGTGCCGCTTCTATGGCGGCACAAAGGCCCGCAATGCCAGATCCTATTACCAGTACATCAGTCGATTCCATCGGATTCCTTTCTCGTCCGGCGCATTTTCGCATGGGTGATCGGCAATGAGGCCGAAAAGACTCGGCAAATCGGTAAAGGGCAAATATGGCAGATGGGCGTTATGGACGCTCTGACGCTCCATCTCATCACATCTCGTATTTCGTCCCAACTGATATATCGGCATTAGCAACCCTGCGGCAGTGCAAACAAAAAGAGCCGCTACCCGGGTGGATAGCGGCTCCGAAGCTCAACTATATGAGCATCGCGCGGGCGCGATTAGGCCTTGAGGGCCTCCTCGACGGCGACAGCGCAGGCGACGGTGGCACCGACCATGGGGTTGTTGCCCATGCCGATGAGACCCATCATGTCGACGTGCGCAGGCACGGAGGAAGAACCGGCGAACTGGGCGTCGGAGTGCATACGGCCCATGGTGTCGGTCATGCCGTAAGAGGCAGGGCCGGCGCCCATGTTGTCCGGGTGCAGGGTACGGCCAGTGCCGCCACCAGAGGCGACGGAGAAGTACTTCTTGCCAGCCTCGATGCGCTCCTTCTTGTAGGTGCCAGCGACGGGGTGCTGGAAGCGCGTGGGGTTGGTGGAGTTGCCGGTGATCGAGATGTCGACGTTCTCGTGCCACATGATGGCAACGCCCTCGCGGACGTCGTCGGAGCCGTAGCAGTTAACGGCAGCACGGGGACCATCGGAGTAGGGGATGGTCTCGACGACCTTGAGCTCGCCCGTGTAGTAGTCGAACTGGGTCTTCACATAGGTGAAGCCGTTGATGCGGGCGATGATCTGGGCGGCGTCCTTGCCCAGACCGTTGAGGATAACGCGCAGCGGCTTCTTACGAGCCTTGTTGGCGTTCAGAGCCAGGCCGATAGCGCCCTCAGCGGCAGCGAAGGACTCGTGGCCGGCCAGGAAGGCGAAGCACTCGGTGTCGTCGGAGAGCAGCATAGCGCCCAGGTTGCCGTGGCCCAGACCGACCTTGCGGTCCTCGGCGACGGAGCCGGGAACGGTGAAGGCCTGGATGCCCTCGCCGATGATGGCGGCAGCCTCAGAAGCGTTCTTGGCGCCACGCTTGACAGCGAGAGCGCAACCGAGGGTGTAGGCCCACTCGGCGTTCTGGAAGGCGATGGACTGGGTGTTGTTGACGATCTCACGCGGGTTGAAGCCCTTGTCGGTGCAGATCTGCAGAGCTTCCTCGAGGGAGGCGATGCCGTTGTCGGCGAGGCACTTGTTGATCTTGTCAGCGCGGCGCTCGTAACCTTCGAACGTAACAGTCATAGTTATTTCCCTCCCTTTCTACTCGTGAACCGGGAACACGCTGGCGACGGAGTGAGTCTCCTCGTCGGTGCGCGGGTCGATGTACTTGGCAGCGTTCTCCCACTGACCATAGTGGCCCATGGCGCCAGCGATGGCCTCCTCGGGGGTCTTGCCGGCCTTGACGGCGTCGGTGAACTTGCCGAGGTTCAGGAACTCGAACGCGATGATCTCGTTCTTGTCGTTGAGAGCCATGCGGGTGACGTAGCCCTGAGCGAGCTCGAGGTAACGAGCGCCCTTGGCCTTGGTGCCGAACATGGTGCCGACCTGAGAGCGAAGGCCCTTGCCGAGGTCGTCGAGGGAGGCGCCCACGGGCAGGCCGCCCTCGGAGAACGCGGTCTGGCTGCGGCCGTAAACGATCTGCAGGAAGATCTCGCGCATAGCAACGTTGATGGCGTCGCAGACGAGGTCGGTGTTGAGGGCCTCGAGGATGGTCTTGCCGGGAAGGATCTCGGAAGCCATGGCAGCAGAGTGGGTCATGCCCGAGCAGCCGATGGTCTCAACGAGGGCCTCCTCGATGATGCCGTCCTTGACGTTCAGCGTGAGCTTGCAGGCGCCCTGCTGAGGTGCGCACCAACCCACACCGTGCGTAAGACCGGAGATGTCGGAAATCTCCTTAGCCTGGACCCACTTGCCCTCCTCGGGGATGGGTGCGGGGCCGTGGTATGCACCCTTGGCAACGGGGCACATGTTCTCCACTTCCTGTGAGTACTGCATGCCTCTCCTCTCTATCGTGTTGGCGTCCCGTCTGGAGGTCGTGGCTGGTGATTGCCGGGCGACCCTTCGAAAGGGACATGACATGCAGCCCCTATAATACCGCGAAATGCACGGAATATTCGGCGAACGGCGCAGTTTTCGTAACGAGAAGCGCGGAACTTTCAATTGAAACGATTTAACAAGGTTGTTTGCGGTTATGCAATACGTTTCAGGGGGTCAGTTCTGGTCAAGTTATTTGTTAGTTCTTGCCCATGTTGCGGTTTCTAGCCTGTGGTTATGATGCCATTCGCCGTTGGTTTGCCGCCTTTTACCGTCGACGGGTGCCATTTTGCGTGAATGTTTTGATGGCACGTTTCAATCGTGATGTATTGGATGGTAAGCAGATCCCGGCGAAGGGAGCGCCATGCAGCGTGTTTGGAAAACGATCACCGGTTTTTACCATGTCTGTGCCCGCGGTATGGGCAGTCAGCTGATCTTTGAGAGCGACGAGGACCGGTGGGAGTTTTTGGAGCTGATGCGCGACTGCTGCCGCGATGCCCAGGTAACGATTGTGGCGTGGTGCCTCATGGGCGACCATGTTGATCTGGTACTTTTGGATTATGAGGACAACATGAGTGCAGCCATGCAACGCCTGCTGTTGACGTATGCTCGTCGGTTCAATAAGCGTACTGGGCGATCGGGCTGCCTGTTCCGGGAACGTTTTGAGCGCTGTTCGCTCGATACCGACCGGCAGGTGATGGAGGCTGTTCGCTCCGTTCACGCCGATCCGCAGGATGCGGGCATCAACCTAATTGAGCGTTATCCCTGGAGCAGCTTTGCGGAGCATCTGCGCGTTTACGACGGCGACGAGGCAGATGCTACGAGGGGATTTTCCGATCCTTCTTGCGTGCTTGAGCTTTTTGGTTCTGCCAAGGCCTTTATTGCCTATTCGCTTTCGACGCCCGACGGCGGCGATCCGGCGATGCGCGATTTGGTAGAGATGGAGTTGGAGCGGCGCGCCTTTGCCGACGAGTTGGCGAAGGGATGCGGGGTTGCGCTCCAGGGGGTTAAAGCGGCGCCGCCGGCGCAGCGCAATATCGTTATTCTTGGATTGCACGATGCTGGTTTTACGGTGCGCCAGATTGAGCGGTATACGGGGATAAGCAAAAGTACCGCTTCTCGTATTGTGCGCGCCCGTGCTCGAACGGCGGTGCGGACTGATGACAGCCTGGGATAGGGCTGTCTGCCCACTGGGACCATCATTCTAAATGCTGGGACGTTAACTACACTTCTAAATATGCATAGAATGATTGCCGTCTTGCATAAAATAATAGCTCAGTCCGGTTTTGCCCGTGCCTACCCCCGTCCACGCCGTGCAAAAAGCGGAGTTTTCAGCATCGTAGTGCTGTCGGAACTACTATAACCTTGCAACTTGCGGGCCCCGAGACAATTATTTGTCTGCCAATACGCCCCGAAGCACGCGTTTGCGTCCCCGTAGACCGTAATGCCTGTTCTAAAACGCAATATATACACGCCCGAAGGCGCTAATTAATGCTCGTGATTTGTATGCACATAGCTTGGCGTGCTGAATACTCGCAAAAATGCACGCCGCACCCTATGGGACCCGTCTGCGGCAGGCAGGAGGCGAGCCGGAGCCTAGTAGGACGGTGCCTGGCGCTTTGCTCGGCGTGCCCCGTGGCCCTGTGGCAAGCCTTTGGTACTGTGAAAAACGCTTGTGCTTGCGGTTGGCCGTGCGATAAATGACAGATTGGGCGCCGGAAGCGTGGCTGCGCGTGCGCTCGTTATGAAAAAGCCGAGCCGCCCGTATCGGGCGGCTCGGCAATCAAAAACCTTGGATTCGGGGCATCCGTTACTGGTTAGCCTGACCCTCGAGCATGCCGTCGAGGGTGCGCCAGGCGAGTTCGGCGCATTTGACGCGGGCGGGCATGTGTGAGATGTCCTGGAGCTGAGCGGCCTCGTCTAGGTCTTCCAAGTCTTCCTCGGAGAGATCCTCGCCACGGATCATGGCGAGGAAAAGCTCTGCCAGACGACGAGCCTCCTCGACCGTTTCGCCCGTGATGAGGTCGGCCATGATGTCGGCGCTGGCCTGGCTGATGGCGCAGCCGTGCCCGGTAAACGAGGCCTCCTCGATCACATCGTTCTCGACACGCAGCTGCAGGGTGAGCTCATCGCCGCAGCTGGGGTTGATGCCGTCGTGTTCGTGCGTGGGGGCATCCATCTCGTACTTGTAGTCGGGGTGCGAGTTGTGCTCCATAAACGTGGTGGAGGTGTACAGATTACCCATTGAACGTGCTCCAAACGTGATACAGGCCGGCGATGAACTTATCGATATCGGCCTTGTCGTTGTAGAAGGCCACGCTGGCGCGGCAGCAGGCAAGGTTCTCGACGCCCAGCCAGGTGAGCAGCGGCTGCGCGCAGTGGTGGCCGGCACGGATGCAGACGCCGTCCATGTCCATGATGCTCGCGACATCGTGCGGGTGGACACCCTTGACGTTAAAGCTCACGACCCCGTGGTGGTTGTCCCAATAGATGGATCCGATGATCTGGACAAAGTCGAGCTGCATGAGCTCGCCCATCAGGTAGTGGACGAGTGCCTGCTCTCGGGTCTGGATGTTTTCGTAGCCCACCGTGTTGACCAGGTAATCAAGTGCCGCGCCCGTGGCGAAGATGCCGGCGGCGTTCTGCGTACCGGCCTCGAACTTCTCGGGGACGGGAGCCCAGACGGCGTCCTGCTCGGTGACCGAATCGATCATCTCGCCACCGGTAAGCATGGGCGGCATGGCGCTGAGCAGATCCATCTTGCCCCACAGCACGCCAATGCCCATGGGACCCATGGCCTTGTGCGCGCTAAAGGCAAAGAAGTCGGCTCCCAGATCGGCCACATCGACCGGCATGTGCGGCAGCGACTGCGCGCCGTCGACGACCAGATAGCCGCCGTACTTATGCACGAGCTTGCCGAGATTCTTGACCGGGTTCTCGACGCCCAGCACATTAGAGATCTGACCCACGGCCAAGATTTTGGTCTTGGGGCCCACCTTGGATAGAACCTCCTCGGTCGTGAGCTGACCGGTCTTGGTGGGGTAGAGGTAGACGAGCTTGGCGCCGGTTTCGCGGCAGACCTGCTGCCACGGAATCAGGTTGGAGTGGTGCTCCATGATGGTGATGACGACCTCGTCACCGGGTTCGAGCACCGTGGGCGCAAAGCTCTTGGCGACCAGGTTGAGCGACTCGCTCGTGTTGCGGGTGAAGACGATCTCGTTGGCCTGGGAGGCGCCGATGAGGTCGGCGATCTGCTGGCGGACCTTGGCGATGGCCTCGGTGGCCTCGACGGACAGCGAGTACAGGCCGCGCAGGGGGTTGGCGTTCATACGCTGGTAGAAGTCACGCTCGGCGTCGAGCACGCAGGCGGGGCGCTGCGCGGTGGCGGCGCTATCGAGGAAGGCGATCTCGGGGTGCTGCTGGAACAGCGGGAACTGCGCCTTGTAGGGATTGGTCTCGATGTCGACGGTAGGCCAGCCGCGCGAGGCCTCATCGCTGGCGTCGAACTCCATGGGCTCGGGGGCGGTACAGGTATCGCATTTAACGTGCTCGGTGTCGATCATGCGAGCTCCTCCTCAAAGTTATCGATCAGGTTGTTGCCCAAGCGGACGACGGCGGCGCGGATGCGCTCGTCGGCGGCGAAAAGTGCGGCGTCCTCCAGCTTGGCACGGATGAACAGGTCCTCGGCGGCATTTTGGTCAAGGCCGCGGCAGGCGAGGTAGAACAGCTGCTCGTCGCGGACGTGGCCGATGGTGGCGCCATGGTTGCCGGCGACGTCGTCCTCGTCGCAGAGGATGACGGGAACGGTCTTGTTGTCGACGCCCTTGTTGGCCAAGAGCACCGTCTCGCGCTCGGTGCCGACGGCACCCTTGCAGCCGTGCACGAGGTCGATGGTGCCGCGGTAGACCTTCTTGGACGTGCCGGTCAGCACGCCGTTGGCGTCGATCTCGCACTCGGTCTTGCGGCCGCGGTGGCGAAGCTCGTAGTTAAAGTCGCGCACCTGCTGGCGGGCGCCCAGGTAATCGGTATCGATCGTCACCTTGGCGGTATCGCCCAGCAGGTCGCCGGCAAGGCCGGTGGCGCTGGCGCCAGCACCCAGTACGGTGTGCTGCACGTTGACGCGCGCGCCTTCGTCCAGGAACAGGCCGGTGTCGTCGAGCGCGATCCAGCTGTCGTCGAGCGTCTGCGTGCAGGCAACGTTGACGGTGGCGTACTCGTGAGCACACACGCGCAGCACGGAGCCCACGACGCCCTCGCCGGCAACGGGGGAGTCCAGGGCGATCTGCAGGTCGAGCGTTGCCTGCGGACGGACAACGACATCGATGGCGGCAATCGCAGCCGCGGCGTCGACGCCGCTCACGCGCACGGTGACCGTGGCACGGCCGTAGGCGGGCACGTCGATGACGATGCGCTTGGTGGCATGGTCGGCCAGATAGGTGTAGGCGGCCTCGCCCATGCCGGTCTCGAAGGCCTCGGCGGGGGAGAGCTCCTCCTCGAGCTTGATGGCACCGGCCTGGTAGACGGAGGTGGCGGGCACGTCGAGCTCGGTCTCGGGTGTGATGCGGGCGCGGTCGGCGGCGTCGCCGGGGGCAGAGGCGCGGCGCTCGGGGAAGCGCTCGGCCATGGCGTCCATGGCGGCGTCGAAGGCGTCGGCCGCGCCATGGATCTGCTCGTCCAGGCCCTCGACCTCAACGGCCTCGGCGGGAGCGGAGGCAAGTTCGTCCGAAAGCTCGAGCTTGGTTTGGTTCATCTTGAGCCAACCCCATGTGGCGGCCGGCATCGCGTTGACGCCCCCGATCTCCTGCAGCACGCCGTCTCGGGGCTCCGACCCTCCTCGCGTACCTTTAGTACGCGTCGTCGGGCTCGTCGCTCCCGATACGTCGCACTGCAGAAGCTCGGATGACGTAAATGCGTTCGGCGTGTTCGTGGTCTGTTTCATTATCCGATCGCTCCTTCCATCTCGAGCTTGATCAGGTTGTTCATCTCGACGGCGTACTCAAGCGGCAGCTCCTTGGAGACCGGGTTGGCAAAGCCGTTGACGATCATGGTGCGGGCCTCTTCCTCCGAGATGCCGCGGCTCATCAGATAGAACACCTTGTCGTCGCCGATGCGGCCGATGGTGGCCTCGTGGCCGATGTCGACATTCTTGGCGCGGATGTCCATGGCGGGGATGGTATCGGAGCGGCTTTGGTCGTCGAGCATGAGCGACTGGCAGCTCACGGTTGCCTTGGAACCCTCGGCCTTAGGCGTGGCCACGATGGAGCTGCGGAAGGTCTGGATGCCGCCGCTCTTGGAGATGCCCTTGGTCTCGACGGTCGCCGAGGTCTCGGGCGCGTTGAGCACGACTTTGCAGCCGGTATCGAGGTTCTGGCCGGCGCCGGCAAAGGTGATGCCGGTAAAGCTCGAGCGGGCGCGGCGGCCGTTGAGCACGCTCATGGGGTAGAGGTAGCCCACGTGGCTGCCGAAGGAGCCGCTGATCCACTCGATGTCGCCGTCCTCATCCACGCGCGCACGCTTGGTGTTGAGGTTGTACATGTTCTTGGACCAGTTCTCGATGGTCGAGTAGCGCAGGTGTGCGCGCTTGCCCACAAAGAGCTCCACAGCACCGGCGTGGAGGTTGGCCACGTTGTACTTGGGTGCGGAGCAACCTTCAATGAAGTGCAGGTCGGCATCGTCCTCGACGATGATGAGCGTGTGCTCAAACTGGCCGGCGCCCTTGGCGTTGAGGCGGAAGTAGCTCTGCAGCGGAAAATCGAGCTTGGTGCCCTTGGGCACGTAGACAAACGAGCCGCCCGACCATACGGCGCCGTGCAGGGCCGCAAACTTGTGGTCGGTGGGCGGGATGAGCGTCATAAACTTCTCGTGGATGAGCGGCTCCCACCGCGGGTCGTGCAGGGCCTCCTCGATGCCGGAGTAGACGATGCCCATCTTGGACGCCGTGTCCTGCATGTTGTGGTAGACGAGCTCGGAGTCGTACTGCGCGCCGACGCCCGCCAGGTAGCTGCGCTCGGCCTCGGGGATACCCAGGCGCTCAAAGGTGTTCTTGATGTCGTCGGGCACCGACTCCCAGTCGTGCTTTTGGTCGGTGTTGGGCTTGACGTAGGTGACGATGTTGTCCATGTCCAGACCCTCGATGGAGGGGCCCCACGTCGGGTCGGGAAAACGATTGAAGATTTCGAGGGACTTGAGGCGCAGGTCGAGCATCCACTGGGGCTCGTCCTTCTTGGCGCTGATCTCGCGCACGATGTCGGGCGTGATGCCGGCGTCGAGGCGCTCGAATCCCTCCTCGCCATAGGTGAAGTCGTAGAGGCTGCGGTCGATGTCCGCGACCTCGGTGCGGTTCTTGGTCATTGCGTCGCCCCTTTACGCTTGCTGCTCGGCAGCGGCGGCCTCGGCCTGGGCGCGCTGCTCGGCAGCCTCGCGCTCGAAGGTCTCAAAGCCGTTCTTGTCGATCCAGGGGATCAGCGAGGCGTCGTCCTCGCGCACGATGTGGCCCTTGACCATAACGTGGACGCGGTCGACATCCAGGTGCTCCAGGATGCGCGTGTTGTGCGTGATGATGAGCATGGAACCGTTGCAGCTCTTGCGGTAGGCGTCCATGCCGTGGCTGACGGTGGACAGGGCGTCGACGTCCAAGCCGGAGTCGGTCTCGTCCAGGATGGCGAGTTTGGGCTGCAGCAGCAGAAGCTGGAGCATCTCGACCTTCTTTTTCTCGCCGCCCGAGAAGCCTACGCCCAGCTCGCGGTTGAGGTAGGCGGTGTCCATGTTGAGCTCGGCCGCGAGCTCCTTGACGCGACGGCGGAATTCCTTGCCCTTCATCTCCAGGCCGGGGCGGCCGGCGATGCTGGCGCGCAAAAAGCTCGACAGCGGCACGCCCGGGATCTCGACCGGAGCCTGGAAGCTCAGGAACAGGCCGGCGCGCGAACGCTTGTCGGTGGTGAGCTCGGTGATGTCCTGGCCGTCAAAGACGATGCGGCCGTTCTGCACGGTGTAGACGGGATCGCCCATGACCAGGTGGCCGAGGGTGGACTTGCCGGCGCCGTTGGGCCCCATCAGCACATGGGTCTCGCCGGCGGCGACGTTGAGGTTGACGTTGTGGAGGATGGTCTTCTCGTCCACGGAGGCGGTCAGACCTTCGATGGAAAGCAGCGGATTTGCGCTCATGCTGTCCCTCTCTGTTTATGGTGTACTCATAGGTGTACTAAACCCTAGGAATCTTCTCGGAATAAAGTTACTATGGGTTCGGCGTTAGTCAAGGGAAAACCCGACTAATCCACTCGACTTTTCAGATGTGGGACATAATAGTCGGGATCGTCTGTCCCACACGCTTGGCATCTGGGGCAAACTCTGCTGATTTTTTCTCAAGCGCACCGGGAGGGTAGGTATGCTCATTTCTTCTAAGGGCCGCTATGCCCTCCGTTTGATGATTTATATCGCGGCGCTCGGTGACGCCGAGGGCAAAATCGCCCTGCGCGAGATTGCCGACCGTGAGCATATTTCGCAAAAGTATTTGGAGCAGCTGGTCCGTCCGCTTATGAAGGCGGGCCTGCTCAAGAGTGTGCGCGGCAAGGGCGGCGGCTACATGATGGCCGTGGACCCGGCCGAGGTGCGAGCCGGCGATATACTGCGCGCCGTCGAGGGCAGCACGGCGCCCGTCGCATGCGATGGCATCGATAACAACTGCACTCGCAGCGATCTGTGCTCTACTGTGAAGTTCTGGCGCGGTCTGGACGACGTGATTGAAAAGTACGTCGACGGCGTGACATTGGCCGACTTGGCGGCCGTGCCCGAGATTAACTTCGATATCAAGCTGTAACTCGAGCGCAATTCCTCAAGATTTCGCGGAGGGCGTTACCGTTTGTCGAGTTGCTGTTGTACGACATCGGTCTTGCTGCGATACTTATATCTATCTTTGCAAACTGCACTTTAACTACACCAATGCAAGGAGGATCTTATGCAGCCCAAGAATTCTGCGATTGTTGCCGGATTGACGCTGGCTCTTTCGTTTGGCGCCGTTTCCGCGCCCACGCCCGCTGCTGCGGATGAGCCCACGCCGGGCGTTGCCTCGGATGCCACCGATATCGATAAGGGCCTTTATACCCAGCAGTCTTTCTCGGGCGTGCTGAGGTCGGTCCAAGGCGTCTCGTTTGTCAATGTGACCAGCGAGATGAAGTACTTTACCAAGTATGAGAGCCACGGCAACTATAACCAGGGCTTTTCGTATGGCGACGGCTATAACGCGCTGGGCTATTACCAATTCGACCGTCGTTGGTCGCTCGTCCCGTTTATGAAGCAGGTCTATAACTACAATCCTGCCAAGTACGGCATGCTTAAGTCTGCAATTGACCGCGGGAGCGATATCTCCAACGCAAGCAACCCCATGTATTCGAACGGTCAGCTGACGGAGCTGGGCCGCATTGCACAGGAGGCCTTCCAGGGCGCCTATAACGCCGACCCGGCTGAGTTCTCGGCGCTGCAAGATTCATATGCATACAACTCCTATTACGCGGTGACCGAGGCCTGGCTCAAGAGCGCGCTTGGTATTGATATCTCTGGCCGCGCCGATTGCGTCAAGGGTATGGTGTGGAGCATCACCAACATGTGCGGCACCTATGGCTGCCAGGACTTTTTCCGCTGGGCAAATCTTACAAACGATATGACCGACCGTGAATTTGTGACGGCGCTTTCCAGCAGCGTGGTCAATAACGTTGCCCGTAAGTACTCGAGCCAGCCGCAATATCACGAGGGCTGGAAGAACCGTTACAAGAACGAGCTTAAGGATTGCCTGGTCTATATTACCGAGGACGAGGCCGCGGCGACGCCGCCGGTCGAGCCTGAGCCCGAGCCTGAGCCCGAGCCCGAGCCCGAGCCCGTGACTCCGGCGCCCAGCCAGGCGCCCGCCGCTCCCGTTGCTCCCTCTGGGCCTAGTGCCGATACCAATGGTGCTGACGAGGATACCGTCGATGCTCCTTCATACGATGCCGGAGCAAGCGACGGAAATGGCGATGTCGCATCGGCCGGCAGCGCGGGGTCTGCCTCGCCTTCGAATTCCGCAGATGCTGCGGCAGGGCCTGGTTCTTCCGCCGGTGGATCGACTGCCGGTTCGAGCGACTCGTCGACGAATGACAAACCCTCTGCGAGCGAACAGCTTGGCTCCATGTTTGGCTCCTCGCTGATGTCTGGCATCAACAGCAGCTCGTCTTCCAAGAAGGATGGCTCCGACCAGGGCGCTATGGAAAAGACCGAGGATGCTAAGGGCGATTCGAAGGACGAGGGTTCTAAGGGGTCTGATTCCGACAAGGGCGCGGAATCAGACGGTGCGGAATCGAAGGATCCCCGCCTTGATAAGGATGGCAAGCACGCGGACGACAATGGGTCCATGGGCCTGGCTGATGATGCCGCCGACCAGAACCAGGGTAAGACCAAGGTTGCGACTTCCTCAGCCACGACGACTGAGTCCTCTAAGGGCAGCATGCCCAAGACGGGTGACTTGATTTTGATGGCGAGCCTTGCCAGCGCGAGCTTGGCCACATTGGGCGCTACGTCTATTGTGAGCGGTAAGCATAAACTTGACCAGCAAAACAAAGACGCTGCGGAGAAAGACGCCCAAAAGTAGGCTCTCAGCGAGCGTTTTGCCTTAGCGATTCAAATAGGGGCCCGATGCGATAGCACCGGACCCCTATTTGTTGCGAATCGTTTTGTTATGCCCCCCTTATGGGCT